>QBUN01000426.1 GCA_013180565.1 Candidatus Methanophaga sp. GoMg3.2
CAATCAGTAGTAAGACAGAAGAGAACTATGATGAGATTTAGATGTTCCGGGTGTGAAGATGTCTGGGTGCATCAGTTAGATATTCGATAAATGTAAACTGCAAGGTCTTTTCCCTTCTGCCAAACTATAAGCTCTTTAAATCCCCCTTTACCCATAATCCTATCGCCCTTTTCCCTATGCCTTTAGCCCCCGTTAGCCCTTTGCCCCCCTCTCTATGGTCCTTCTCCATTCTCCACTATAATCACTTTATTCATTGTAAACTCGCCAACGAAATCATCTCTAACGCGCAATAGAGTATGATGGCGATTCTCCGTGTTCTTAACAATAACACCTATGTGTGCTTTACCCAATATCTCAGTGTCTATCTCTGTGGATGAGCGATTCCGGTCACCGTAATGCACCATTGAACCTGCAATACGAAGTGTATCATAGTACCTTTCGGTTACTGCGGCGCCAACCATATAGTTCCTTGCGGATGTCTCACCACTCAGCATCCGATTATATTCGCGGTCCAAATAAGTGATGGGCACATACGACTTCGTCGCACTCGATACGATACTGAGTTCCTGATTCACACTATCCAGCTCAAGCATCTCCGACTCACTAACAATCTCGCCACTGCCTCGTGAAATTATCACCACTTCATGTCCGTCCTGGCCGTTGGTACGGGTATTAAAAATGGTCTCCATATCCAGATAGCCCACACCTCGGACATTCATATCTGTATACACCCGAACAGCCGAGACAGTAGGTAGCATTACAAGCGCTGCTATTATACATATCAGGATGACCACCACTTTCGTTTTCATTGTATATAAATTTTTATAACCACATGATTACACAGATTTACACGAGAAAAAGAATAATATTAACATAGTCTTGTGAAATCTCGTGGTTTTTTTATAGTTAGGAATTATGCGTTCTTGGTTCGTCCTCAAGGCGCAAAAGCTGTTTTTCCCGGCCTCCTAAATATTAAATGCTTACATACTGTGAGGTTGCCAAAGAACTCATTTCTGATGTCTACTTGCGTATACCCTGGCACCGACTGCTTCGCATCTAGCAAGAAATGACCACCGAACTCATTTATCGTTGCTAGTTCGGACTTATAACGCTGATTGCCAGTGGAATGCAGATTCACATCTTCTAGCCTCAGATCCATCCTATGGACATCGTATTGCTCCCGGATCGTTGTGCCCGTACCACCAA
The DNA here is from genome assembly GCA_013180565.1 of Candidatus Methanophaga sp. GoMg3.2. Next base: position 1,207 of record QBUN01000426.1, read on the forward strand.
AGGGGAAGGGACTGTGTAGTTTCTCACTGCCATACAGGAAATCGCCCGATGCTTTTGCTCTATAATCCCCTACTGCGCTCTTCTGCTCAAAGTTCGCGTTGTCACCTTGTGCGCCCTCTATCAGGTACTCGTCACTTACAAAACCATCGATCTCGCCACTGAATACATAATGCTTATCAAAACTTACTGAGAACTGATGCTCGGCATCAGGCCCACTAAAACTGCTGACATCTTTGTCTATCACAAATACGCCAGTCCCTTCTACATGGGTCTCACTGGCATAATCATAGCCCTGTACCACTATTGTTGCCGAAGCGGAAGCCGAAGCCGAAGTTGTAGCTACGTTCCAATTATATGTCCTTTCGGTTGCATTCATGCTCGGTGTAACTTTCAAGGTAAGCGAGTTAAGACTATGTGCCCGCACATAGACGCTTTTTTCTGTCCACTCAAACCAGGAGCTATCGCATTTCCCCGCTTCTATTTCAAGTGCTACTGATTGGGATTTCGAGTCGTAGTTATGCACAGTAATAGTGTACTCTACGGTCTTACCCGGCGAGCTATACTGCGAACTTGGGTATATGGTTATATTCGTACCTGTGGACGCACTGACAGTTGATAGTGAATACAACGCCACTGCTAAGATTGCCAATACCAACAGCTTTTTCACTTTACCTCTCCTGTCTCTTATACCATTCTTTTTATAAATGTTATACCTTCTCATTTTTACCTTAGTTACCCTACCTTAGCCTAGCTACCGAAAAAGAAGCATTTGCGGCTTGCGTAGCAAGCCGCTTTTCGTTCATGCTATTTCGTTGTCTTAGGGAAATGTTGTACTTGGGTACACGAAGTTTCCGTAATCCCTGTATTGTGGTAACCGGAATACTAAGTGCCTGCCTACTGTAAGGTTACCATCGAACGTCTGGCGCTCTTTCACATACCTGCTGACGGGCACAATCTGCCTCGCATCTAGCATGAAAGTGCCATTGAATGTGTTATACGTAGAGAGTTCCGTCTTGTACCTCTGTTCACCTGTGATGTAGTGACTTAAGCTCTCAACTCGCTGTTCCATCCAGTCGACATCATATTGTTCATGGATACTTACACCCGTGCCACCCAGTGGAGCACAACTCTTGAATTTCTCATCGCCCTTCATGCGACCGCCGCTGAACCCAAAGGTCATTGTTTCTTGTTGGAAGTTCGGGCACGCAAGCGCATCAAATAGCAAATACTCGTTCTTCTCAAAATGGTCTACCGTACCATTGAACTCAATATGTTTATCAACCGACGTGGCAATTGGCATGCTCCTAAATCGCTCGTCCACCGTAACTTTGGCAGTATTTTCTGGTTCTATTTGCACCAGCGTCTCGGATACGTAATCATGATCCTGCACCACTAATTCTACTGTCGTATACGCACTAGCACCACCAAAGTCAACAGCACTGACCGTAAATGTATATACTCCCTCTGCATCTTCACCGAGCATTAGTGGGACACTTAGGTCCAGAGGCCAAATCCCTGCAGTATTTGGCCAGAGCAATGTTTGGCTCAGCCAACTAAACCACCCGATTGGGGTTTCTCCTGGTATGATTACCACTGATACGGGTGGGTTGTCGGTCTCCACGGTAACAGTGTATGTAACCGCCTTATCATCAAGAAGTGGCGACATTGACGGGGTTGATGGTGCCCATGGTGCCCAATAACTAGAAGTCTGCGGGCATGTCACCAGTCTATCGGGCGTTACGTACAATCCTACCCACGCTGCGGCAGTCGAAGCGGAACAAAATAGCACTACTACTGCTAAGATTACAACGGGTAATAGTTTTTTCATTTTTTTCTTATCACCTCCTTTTTCTTTTTTTTAAAAAAAAAACTTCAATCCGCCCTTCTATCCGCTTTCACCTTCACTCAATCCAATATAACAGACATGCGGAATTATCATAATCTGGGTCGGTGTCATCATTTGCATGATAACCATCTCGAACATCGGCACAAATGAAGTTGTACATGGATACATCTCCTTCGCTGGTTTCCCATTCCCATACGTTGGATGGGCTCCAGTCTTGGACTAATATTGGCTCCAGCTCTAAATCGGGTCGTCCCAACACGAATCTATACAATAGCGCATCACCTTCCGGATCAAAAGCGCAAGCAGTCCAGTTTATGACCATTCCTTTTGGCTGTGGCTGTGGCCAATCAGGCATCAAAGCTGTGCAGGTCGGTGCTTCATTCACACCCCCAGCAACGCCTGATTTATATGTTGAGGGTCCATCTGCACCACCAACTCCGGGGTTGGAGTTTAACAATCCACCTCCGTCAAATCCAGGTACAGATGTTGCCGATCCCTTTGTGTCTGTTAGATACGGTTGGTTAAACCAGTTTTCTTCCAGGCAATCATTATTGTATCTAATCTCTTCTATCGCATCATCGTAATTTGCACACACCTTTATCGTATACCCCGGAAACGGGTATGGCCCCCAGAAATTATTAAAAGACCGCTGTATTCTCCCGTTAGGGGCTAAAGGCGTGTTTACATAGTCTTTTGACCTCGGAAAGGTATCTCCTGAAATATACAAAGCGGTTGTAGAACCTGCAGGTGCATCCGCAAATCCTACGTTCATCAGTTCGTAATGGATTATCGATCCGACTTGCCAGATCTTTGTTATTATGAAGTCGGGCAGATCAGACCAATAAGGCGTTGATTGTATCTCTACAATAGATTCCGCGTGCGTTCTCGGATCCCTCCTCGAAACCGCCCTCACCTTAAAGTCACAATCACCATCATCTAACGGCGTAACCCTGAGTACTAGCTGCTCACTACCTCCTGCTGCGACACAAACCTCCTTCTTTTCGGCACCCCAATCAAACCAATTGAAATTACAGCAGTCGCTTGGGATTACAGAAACGTAAAAGCAGTCGCTGTTAGGACTGGAAATTGTAATTGTGCATGCACACGTTGAACCTTGATCTACCTGTATCACCTGCGGATCAGGAATCAATTTAATACCTACTCCTACTGCCGCCTGGATGACTATCGCAACGATAAAAAAGCAAACAAGACTTATACCTACTACCGCATTTCTTCTTTTCATTATTTCCTATCCCCCCTTCTTTTAGATGGTGCTTCTTCCACCTTTTCTATTTACTTATACAATAGTAGAACACCCTATATATAATTAACTGTTTTCCGTGCTGATGCTATACTCCCAATAGGTAGCATTGCCTACTGATACTGATATATTGTCATCTATACCGTCAGAGACTTCTACCTTAATGTCATAGTCGCCGGTATCGCTGGGTGTCCAGGTCCAGCTATTGCTTCTAGCCCAATCCCTTCCCACATTCCAGCCGCCTTCATATACCCAGAACCTGTACCTGAGCTGCTCTTGATCAGGATAACTCGCACATGCAGTCCATTTTATTGCGGTACCGCCGACTTGTGGCTCTGATTTGTCTGGCATCAGACAGGTGCAGCAAGGTAGTTGAATTAATGAGATCTCGTAATCTCTATATACAAACGAAGATGTAGAATCATGGTGACGAACTCGAACATCCGCATAGATTGTGCTATTACCTACGTCTCTTGAGTCGGCAAGCCAAACCCACTCATTAGATATACTCCAGTCTTTAACCGTTTCAATAGCATAATTAGTTCGTGGACCGTTCAACTTGAACCGGTACTCTATTTTGCCCGCTTCCGGATCACATGCATACGCGGTCCATATAATTTCGCTTCGCCCTCCCGGGATTTTCTGTGGCGACACCATATTCGGCTGTAATCCTATGCACGTCAGCCCTATTGCGTTTATCCGTGCTCCTCTCTCAGAAAGAGTTTCTCCAAACCATGTATCTGCCCGCACACTAAAGTCATATTCGCCCGCCTTAGACGGTGTAACATTAAGTGTAATCTGCTCCGTCTCTCCCTCTTTTAGGTCTATCTGCCCGCTATCTAGCCATTCAAACCAATTGGGATCACACGTGCCTGGTAATATCTTAATCTTAAACCAATTCCCCTCAAAGCTGAAAAGAGTAATATTGTATGTGCACGTTGATCCAACTTCCACCTTCGCCACATAGGGTTGTATGCTTAAATCTATTCCACCACCACCAAAAGTCACCTGGATGACTATCGCAACTATAATGATGCAAGCAAGACTTAATCCTAGTACTACTTCTAACTTCCTTTTCATTATCTCCTTCGCTCCCCTCTTTGAAGGCGCTTTACACTTTCGCTATCTATCTATCTATGGCTGTTAGTCAACGGTAGCCCAAAAATGACGGAGGTCTGATATGACCTCCTTTTTTTTGCGCTTTTTCATTTCACCGCCCTTTGCCTCGGGCATTGCATAGCTTACTGCTGTCATGTCATCGAATTTGTGCTGCCGTTATGGATAGACCACTACATTAACTTCCCTACTTATATTATAGAGACCAGTATGCTCTTCGCGGCTTCTCATAACGGTGTGGTGGTGTTCATCCGGATTTTTGACAGTAACGGCAAAGCGTGTCGTTCCGAATACCTCCCTATCTAGCAGGGTACGAGAAGAATTGCCGGTTCCCGCATGAGTGTACTCTCCAGCTATGTCATATGTATGGCGGTATTTTTCAGATACAACAGCACCTGCCATGTAGTTATTTGTACATATCTCACCACTTAGCGTATTGTCAAAAACACCAAGAGTGCCCGAAAAATCGGCCCTTGCGTATGACTTGTCTATATTCGAACGGATACGGAGCTTTGGATCGTCAGGCTTAGTATCCATATCGATTGTTTGGCGATCTCTGGAGATTTCTCCTGTTCCTCGTGCACTCAGCACGGCGGTAATCCCCGTAAAACCATCATGTGTTGCTACTGTTGTCGTAAGATCTTCTCGGCCTATACCCGTAATATCCCTCATGTAATATACAATCGCAGGATCGCGTGTATCAGCCGAATGCAGATTCCCCCAGCCACTTGGGCAGGTCATCCAGTATTTATCATCATCTTGTGCACTTGCACTTGTAAGTAGCACCGAGAGCACAGCCAGGCAAGCTATTATGCCAAATGCAATCGTTATCTTTTTCATCTTTTTTCTTTTCACCTCCTTGTCATACTAGTAGAAGCTGATGTTATATATAACATCTATCGTATCAAACATTGTTTAAATATATGTGTTGGCGTTATGTGTCATGATCTTCCTTTGGTGCTGCTTCCTTTCTTTTTAAATAATGTTTCTTTATTAATGTTTAGTTTAATTTAGGGTACATGTACAACAAGAGGTGACAAAGAATAAATATAGCAGATGAAAAAAATCGCGATTGCAATAGTGGTTGTAATAGTAGTTTTATTGATGCAAGTGACAGTATATGCAAGCGGTCCCGTAACTTCTGATGTCGCGGCTTCGCCTAATCCCACCTATGGCGCACCTTATGTCACTCTGACAGCGGATCTCACGATTGACTCTAATGCAATCCTAACTGCCGCTTCGTCCGAGACAAAGGCGGGTGAAACCGCGGATGTAGCAAAAGCGAAGGTGGCTAACACTTCAAATTTAAATTTTACCGGTATTATTATTGAGGATGTAGATTTGCCAAGCCAAAATTTAGTGAGCCCAAATGCGTCATTTAATGTGACCGTACATACGCGCTACAACTTCAGCCGCGAGACAGAAGTAGTAATATTCTTGTATGATTGGGATGCGTGGGATCAAAATGATGACTATATTGACTTTAGGGCAGGTAATATTTCCGGAGCAGGGACTAAATCGTTTGTTTTTGATGGCGTAGCTATTACCAAGCCAAAAGTGGTGAACCTGACGGCAGTTGCGGGATATATGAACGAGAGTGGCAAACTGGATCACTCGAATTCCTCCGATTGTTACTACTATTTCACTGTTATTGCATTAAACTTCACCATAGATACGTTGAAGTTCCCGAGCACGGTAAAGTCAAATGAAATCTTCAACGTGACCATAGGAACCAGTTACAATGTCGCCCCGGTGACAAATATAACCTTAGCCATATACGATTGGGCTGCAGAAAAGTATACCGCTAGGAGTTGGGATGTACTCTCAGGAAGTAATACTCAGACTTTTAGTATTCCATTGACCGCATCAGCATCTGCTGATATGAATTTAACATTAGTTCCCTATTTCACGTACGAATTTGAAGATGAAAAGATACAAGGACTTATTGGACACAGGAACTTCACCGTCAATGTTATTGATTACTGGATTGCGAAAGCAGAATACTTTATTGGTTCCCTGGGCGAGGACGGCACAGGTATTCCGATGAGCGCATCTGATGGCGCTTTTGACTCGTCCGTTGAGCGGGTTATTGCAAGTGTACCTATAGAGGATCTGACAACTGGTAGTCACACGCTATACGTACATGGTATGGATTCACAGGGTAACTGGGGTAGTAAAGCTACCTCGGTGATTCTTGATGTGACGTGTCCTATCGCGATCTCTGATATGGATTACCCGGCAGAGGCTATGCTATATAATCCCTTCCCCGTAACCGTGAATACTAACTATTACTTCGGATCCCAGACAAAAGCTAGGATAAGTATATATAATCACGACACAGGGCAATTACTTGCTTCTTCTGACGAAAAGGCACTCTCAGGTTCTGGTAGCGAACTATTCCGCTTAGACCCGCTTGCAAAATCACTTGGTGTTTTGAATCTGATTACAAAGGCGGAGTATTATTTAGATAAGGCGCAAAAGTGGGTTTCTCGCGATAGCTCGAACTTTTCTATTATCGTGACTTGTCCTATCAAGATCACTAATTTAGAATACCCGGAAACGGTAAATCTAGATAGGTCTAGTTTTTTCACTGTGAAAGGGGATCTAAACTACTCCGTTCGCGTGAGGACAACGGCGATGGTTCGCTTATACGATCAAGACAGAGAAAAAGAGATAGGTAATACCCCCGAACGGGAACTCGCAGGAACCGGAAGCATGCCTTTCCGCCTGGACCCCTTTGTAAGATCTGCAGGAACTATGAATCTAAGCGCAAGGGTGTATTATTTGGACAAAAAAGAGCAAAATTGGATCTGCTGTGATAGCTCGGATTTCTCTATCTCGGTCGATCAACCTTAATTATAGAATAATGCAATGATAACTAATAACCTACGGAGATATACAAGACAAGAACTAAAAAATGGCGAAGGGGAAGATAATTACAATAGCAATAGCAATACTGATATTAATGACCGTCTTATTAGTGCCGCATGTGCTCTCTATGGATGAAAGCACATTCGTAACAAATGGTGCTGATGTTGATGGCAGGACCTATGAATCCAGTTGGAACGCCAGTAGTGAAGAATTGATCCCGGTAATCATACAGTTAAACACCGATGCTACGGTCGTTGATTTGGGAGTCTCAGCGAGAAGAACCCCTTTTGAGCTCGCAAAGCAAGAAGTTTCTTCCTTCACGGGCGCAGCGGAACTGCGAGCTATGAGCTCTGGCATGAGCAATGACCGAGTGCGGATAAAGAGAGATCTGCGCATTATTGATGCTATCTCGGCCGACGTATCTCCTTCTATCCTGGATGGGCTTTTAGACTCGAGTGCAGTGAAACGGATTTTCCCGGACGAGAAAGTATATGCGCTTTTGGATACCAGTGTTCCGCTAATCAATGCAACTGCGGTTTGGCTGTTGCAAGACGCAAATGGCAATCCCGTGACGGGAAAAGGTGTGGTAGTAGCGATACTGGATACCGGTGTGGATTATACTCATCCGGCCCTCGGAGGTTGCAAAGGCTTTGGCTGCAAGGTAATTGACGGCTACGACATTGTTAATGACGACTGGGACCCGATGGATAACGATGGTCATGGCACAATGGTAGCGGGTATAATCGCTGCGAACGGAGCTTTAAAGGGTGTTGCTCCGGATGCCGAGTTGCGGGTGTATAAAGTGTTAGAGCCTTCTGAATATGGCCCTGCGAGTGGTGACACGTCAGATGTTATTGCTGGTATCGATGAAGCAATAAAAGATGAGGCGGATATAATATGTATGAGCCTGGGTGGCGAATTGGGTGTGACAGATACTGCGCTGGCGTTTGCTGTCTCTCGTGCTGTTGACGCGGGGGTTATAGTAGTAGCAGCGGCAGGTAATGACGGGCCATGGATTGGCACTATTTATAGCCCTGCCAGCTATGAGGATGTCATTGCTGTTGGTTCTGTTGGAACAGCGACAATGACGAAATTCAATCTTGAAGTGGTTTCTGAGAATAAAACTCTGGATGCCTACCACATGCAACATTCTCCTTTAGTGAATCTAAGTGGCGAATTAGCTTATGCCGGATTGGGCTATCCCGAGAACTTCTCCAATCAGTCGTTTACCGGTAAGATCGCACTAATAAAAAGAGGCGGACTTAGTGGTGACTCTCTTTACTTTTATGAGAAGGTAAGAAATGCATATGACGCAGGTGCCATCGGAGTGGTCATTTTCAATAATGAGCTGGGGCTTTTTCGCGGTGAATTGGCTGACGAAAACGAGACACCCCTAGAATCCACGATACCAGCATTTTCTCTTTCGCAGAAGGATGGTAACTATCTTCTGGACCTCAAGAATAGAACAACTGTGGTGGTTAGTCTGAATCAGACACAGGACGTTGATTATGATACTATCTCGTTTTTTAGCTCTTTTGGTCCTGGTTCCGGGTATACGATAAAACCGGACATTCTTGCTCCGGGTGCGGGAATCAATTCCACTGCCATAGGTGGCGGATATAATGCAACACACGAAGGCACTTCGCTTGCCGCACCACACGTAGCAGGCGCATGCGCGCTTTTGCTACAGCTTCATCCCGACTGGACGCCCGAGATGATAAAAGCGGCATTGATGAATACTGCGCAGGATTTAGGCTATTCTAACTTTATGCAGGGTGCAGGCCGAGTGGACGTATTAAAAGCTGCAACCGTGGACTTTATCGCATTACCGCCCAGTATCACCTCCATCACCGATGACTATGCAAATGCGGTTATTACCGTCCGAAACATGCGAAATTACGCCATCCCACTAAATGTCTCGGTAATCAGGGAAGAGGAAATAAATTTCGATTTTGGTCCGGCGAATGTGACCTCCCCTATCAATATTGATATTACACCTACTCTTACTCTTGGTCCAGGCGAAAGCAGGCCGATTAACTTGTATGTTACTCTGCCGGAAGTCCAATCGAATGTGCACTTTTGTGGTAGTATTGCGATTAATAGTACTAACACGTCCATTACAGTTCCCTTTGCTTTTCGGAGGGCATCACAAATCGTTGATAGCACTATCCAGTCTGCAGTCAGGTCGGCATCAGCAGGGGCTACGATTCTCGTTCCTGAGGGCGATTACCGCGAGAATGTAAAGATAAATATGCCACTGCACATTCGTTCGCTTGCCGGGCCATCAAAGACGTCAGTAACTGCAGCCAATCCATATGAGCCAGTGTTTGAGGTCAATTCCGATGATGTAACTATCAGTGGTTTTGCAATTAGTGGAGGCGATGTAGGGATAAAGGTTGACAGCAGCCGTTCCTCTACTATCACGAACAACTCTATTTCAAAAAGCAACTACGGGATTCAACTGTATTTCTCTGATTCCATCCTGGTAGAGAACAATATGCTATTCGATTGTAGTGATAATATAGACCTAAAATTCAGTAATAGCAATTGGATTTTAAGGAACAATATCGCAAATGCTGAAAATGGAATTCTGTTACAATTCTCTGACAGCAATAAAATCGCTAATAACACCGTGCAGGAGAATGATGTGGGCATAGCTATAGAAATCGGATCCAAAGATAACATAATCTGTAATAATAACATGCTTAACAACACAAGAAAGCAGGTATCTATACAGTTTAGCGGTTCCAGTAACGTATTTAGCGGTAATTATTGGAGCGATTATGAGGGCAATGACTCTGATAACGATGGCATTGGCGACACGCCATACCAGCTAATGCCATATCTATCTATAAAGGGCGGTGTGGAGGATAAACAACCGTACATGCAGGAGAATGGCTGGCTAAAAGATGATTAAACATTTATATACGTTCAATCTATTTACCTATCTGCAATATTCAGTTGTTATGACACTTTAGGAGGTGACAGAAGAAAAATGAGAAAGGAAATTATGATACTTGCGGCTATCGCGATGATTACAGTATCTGCAGCAGCAGTAGCAGTAGCAAATCTGTCGGACGATCCGGGTAATTCTCAACAGATGAAAGGTCTAACTTACGATGTGACGGCACAATCAAGAATGACAGCATTAGATGCGGATGAAGATGTCATAATGGAATATCTTTATTTAGAGATGCCATTTGATGCAAATCTAAGTCGCCGAATTGATCTAGGTCATGTTGTTCATTTCACTCCTGCGAAACCATTTATAGTTGAGGGAGTAGTAATAAACGGAACGTACGACAATGAATCTGGATTTGTACCTTTTGCTGTGGAGCTGTGGGATGATAATGGCGGACTTCTCTACAAGCTTACAGATATTAGTGTTGCATATTTCTCTACCGAACCATGGTCGACGGTAATTGAAATACCAGCTATTAAAATAGACGGTGACTTCTCTGTTATTTTCTATTCTAGGTCTAGCGTTGCTGTTGGTGCTTATGTAGGTGCATCTAATAACATGTCGTTTGTGGTCGCGCGAGGTTTAGGGATTAGTCCTGCATTAAGTCCGGATGGAAAATCGCTTGCGTGGGCAATCCGTGTTGCAGGAAGGGATGCGTAGTCGAAAATAATAACTAAGGCTGGTGTAGAGAGTGGCTTGCAAAGCAGGCCCTCAAACATTTTTTTATTTTCTTTGCTCTTTGGCCACCTTTTTTTTGGCCACACTTTTTTTCCGCTTCTTCTTGCCTTTTATCGCTATCTCCACCATTGCGGGTCTTATGACCTTCCCGCGGAATACATAGCCCTTCCTAATCACGCCAATAATCGTGTTCTCGAGTTGAGTCTCGTTTACCTCTTTTGAAACAACTTCATGCTTAAAAGGGTCGAATTGCTCACCTTCTGCATTTATCTCTTCGAGCCCCTCGCGTCCAAAGAGCTCTTCGATTTGCTTCACTGTCATTTCTACGCCTTTTAATAACGATTCCGGGTGCTCATTCGTCTTTGCATGTGTAACGGCAACCTCTAAATTATCCTTGATCGGCAGTAATTCAGCAATAACGCTCGATAGCAGATAATCGGCAAATTCGCGTTTCTCCTTTTCCGCTCTACGCTTGTAATTCGCAAATTCCGCCTTCTGGTATTTCAACTCGGTTAAATATTCTTCTGCTTTCTTTGCTTCTTCTTGTCCTTTTAATACCTCTTCTGTTTCCCTCTTCTTTGTCTCCAACTCCTCTTCAAGAATCGCCATAGCATCTCCCAGCTCCTCCTGCTCTTCCGTACTCAGATCCTGCTTCTTCTCTAAAATCGCTTTTGTTCTCGCTAGCTCCTTCACTATTCCGCTTAGTTCGCCTTTCATGCCCGTTAGTTTGCCTATTTCCGCCACTAACAGCTTGCTACAAGCACTGACTTCGGTTAGCAAGTGTTCCATCCGCTTTCCGAACTCCTCTTTTTCGTCCATAGTCATTGCCGATTTCACTATACATAAACCTTTTTGCCAGCAAAAAGGTTTTCTCTATTCTAGATAAAGTATGTACACAGGTATAGATGTAGGGGGAGCAAATACAAAGATAGTCAGCTCAGAAGGAGTTGTAAAATCTGTTTATGCACCTCTGTGGAAGAATAAGTCGATTTTATATACTCTGCTGTCCGAATACGCGTTTGCATCCGAACTAGAAGCCGTAGGCGCAGTGATGACAGGAGAGCTATGTGACTGCTTTGTGACAAGAAGAGAAGGCGTATCACATATAAAAGAAGCGCTATCAGCAGTATTCAAAGAAGTCAAATTCTTCAACTCCAATTGCACATTTAAAGATGGCACAGAGGTGGATAAGGCCCCTCTTTCCTTTGCGTCTACCAACTGGCTCGCATCCTCTAAGCTCATATCGGAGCAATACGAAGATGCAATTTTCGTTGACCTTGGTAGCACAACAACGGATGTAATACCTATAGCAGGAGGTAAAATAAAAGCGAAACGAACAGACCTCAAACGACTGAAAAACGGTGAACTAATCTATTCCGGCGTCCAGAGGACCAATGTTGCCACATTGCTGAAAAGCGTGAAGATAGGCGAAGAATGCCGTGTCTCCTCCGAACTGTTCGCAATAACCGCGGACGCTTATCTCGTACTCGGATACATAACGGGAGATGATTACAGTTGTGAAAGTCCGGATAGTTATGCCTTTGTAGATCGAGAGGAAGCGGAAAAAAGTAGGATGAGTGCGATGCGAAGGCTTGCACGGGTGGTATGCAGTGACCTTGAAGAGCTAGGCGAGGATAACGCAGTTCGCATTGCAGCGCAGGTAATGCGAGCACAGGTGGATGAGTTAGCCGCTTCGCTGAAGTGGATGATGGAGAAATACCGATTGGAACAGGTGGTATCCGCGGGAATAGGCGATTTTATTGTAAAGGAAGCTGCGGATTCGCTGAATATGCCATTCTTATCGCTTTCTGCACGCTACGGCAAAAAGATAGCGGCTACATTTCCGGCATATGCAGTGGCGAGGTTGTTAGAAAACTTTCTTAATTAGAATTGCCGATCTCTCAATCTTGTTAATTTTGTGCAACAAATTAGGATAATATTTGGAAATAGTTTTTTCTTTTAGCACAGGTTTTCTTTTTTCTAAAAAGAAAAAGTGTTGAAACGATGAATATAATAGCAGTAACAGGCGGAATAGCAAGTGGAAAGAGTCTCGTGTTAAATACATTTATGGAGCTCGGCGCTTTCGTGATTGATTGTGACCTCCTGAGCAGGGAAGCGGTAATACCGTGTACGAAAGCATGGAGGGAGATAGTAGCTGTATTTGGTAAAGCTATTTGTAGGCACAATTTGGAAATAGACAGGAAGAAGCTGGGCGCTATTGTATTCAATGATTCCAGTAAGCGCAAGATTTTAGAGCAGATAATACACCCGGAAGTAAGAAGGAAGTGCACAGAGAGAATAGAGGCGATAAAGAAGATGGCGCCAAATGCCATTGTGGTTATTGATGTCCCTTTGTTAATAGAAACGGGCGTTCAAAAGGAATTCGATACTGTCATTGTTGTTTATGTCAGCGCGGCGACACAGATAAGAAGGCTGATGGAACGCGATGGAATAACAAAGGGAGAGGCGCGGAAAATGGCCGAATTGCAAATCCCACTGGCGGAGAAGCGGCGATTCGCTGATCATATCATAAATAATGAGGGTACGCGTGAAGAAACGGAGACGCAAGTTAGGATGCTATTTGAATATTTTTCTTCTCCACGGATATAGCAATTTTACTGGCAAATCCGACAGTGCTGTGAAAACTATACTTATCTGTTTGCTACCAATTCTTCAAGAACAAATAAATCGATCGCTTCCGCTAAATCCGAGAACCGGTCCTTAAACGCACGCATAACCTCTCGCTCTTCTTCCTTCACTTGCTCTTGGTCAAGCTTATGCTCAACTTCCACCGCTTTATGGAAGATGTCATCAATAACCACAAAAATGCCGGGTCTTTTGCTTTTAAACTGTTTCAAATCTTCTACAATATCCTCGCCCTTCGAATATTTGTCTTGTATCTCATCGAACTCTTTGAAAATTATTTCTCTTTCCCTGTTAAAATCGGCCAACGCTTTCAAAAAGGACCTTGGCACTTTATCCGCTTCTTCTGTCATGAGCAATAACAAATAATATATCTAGATATATAAATGCTTTTCCATTTTTACCTTTGTAAAGTGGATGTGAGAAAAGGATGCAGGTTTGACTTGTATCCCCTCAATATCTCGAGGGAATCTGTGTAATCTTGTGGTTAGATCAACCTCGGAGGGATCACCTGATTCCTTATCAAATCATCAACGCTTTCTTTCGACCTTATCACGTCCACCTTACCATCACAAATCAATACTTCCGCACATCTCGGACGACCATTGTATTGTGAGCTCATGGAGAACCCATAAGCGCCAGCATTCAATATGGCGATTAAATCGCCGCGCTCAACTTCCGGCAGCATTCTATCCTTTGCTATTATATCGCCTGATTCGCATACAGGACCGACTACTGTGCATAATACCGAAGCTTGTTCACTTAGCTTTAGCTTGTTCGCCACTACCACTTCATGATACGCATCATACATCACAGGCCTCATGAACAGGTTAAATCCAGCATCTATAGCCACGAATTTTTTATAGGCCTGCTTCACCGTGTTTACCCGGCTCAATAATATTGTGGCTGGACCAACAATAGACCTGCCGGGCTCTAAGACCAACTTCAGCTTTATGCCCAACGAGTCCAACCCAGCATCAAACGTGGGCAATATAGCATCAGCCAAATCCTTTGGCGTCGGCGCCTTCTCCTCTTTACGGTGGCTTATTCCCAGTCCGCCACCGAGGTCCACAAATTCGAGTTCCATCCCTCGCGCATATAAGTCCTCTACGAGGTGCATCATCTTCTCTGTTGCCTCACTAAATACGCTTACGTCTAATATCTGTGACCCTATATGGCAATGTAATCCAGTAAGAGTGATGTTAGGCAGCCTTTTCGCATCTTCACATGTTGCGATCACCTCGTAAAAGGGGATGCCGAATTTCGATTCGCGTAGACCGGTTGCTATCTTTGGATTCACCTTTGGTGATACATCGGGGTTCACCCGTATTGCAATTTCCACTTCTTTTTCCATTGCAACGGCGATTGCAGATAAAGTGCGCATTTCGTCCTGCGAATCCACAGATACCTTCACGCCAGCGTCTACCACGGCCCGTAATTCCTCTTCGCTTTTCGAATTGCCATTGAATAGAATCTTGTCCCGGGGTATGCCTGCTAACTTCACGAGTTGGAGCTCGCCACCGGAAAACACATCAGCACCTGCTCCTTCGCTCGCTAATATCTTCAATATCGCAAGATTACCGTTCGCTTTTACTGCGTAATATTTGTCTGCCGCCTCAAAAGCGCTATTATAGCGCCTGAAATTGTCCCGCACCATATCTTCATCTGTTACGTATAGTGGTGTCCCATATGTCTCTGCCAACTCTACTACGTCCACGCCACCGAAAACCAAATGGCCACTTTCTTTTTGCATGTCTTCCCTCTGTTAATTTCTTAGCATTTTCTTTTTGATAAATAATTTAGTAAAGTATAATTTCTACCCTAAGTATAAATTTAATTTAGGACGCAGATTTACGCAGATTTACGCAGAAAACTATTTCCTTAAATTATCAAATGCCTTACGTTTTGAGAAACCGCAGGAAAACCCTCATTTTTAAGTTCTATCACCATTTCATTCTCATAAACCTTTTCCAGAAAACCATAACATAATAAACCCGGTTTACTATAAACTCGATAGACGATTCTAATTAATAATCTCATCCGTCAACTAAACCTTATATTTTAAATCCTGATTATCTGCGTTCATCTGCGTCCATTTATCAAATATTATGCGTTCTCGCAAAAATCACAGTTCACAGATGTAAGCGGTTTAAATCTGTGCAATCTCGTAGTATTAAATGGAAATGCAAAAGACAGTACTCATCCTGGCAGGCGGGCAAGGCCGAAGATTCCTTTCGTTCGATAAATGCTTCGCCATGTTAGATAACAAATTGCTTATACAGCATGCTATTGATAATATCGCTGGTCTGGCAGATGAGATAATAGTAGCAGCACGAGACGAGCAGCAGGGCGAAAAAATCAGTGCAAGAGTACATGATAAAATTGATTTTGCTTTTGACACTTTGAATGGCGTTGGCCCACTCTCGGGCTTCTTATCCGGTTTAGAACATGCTTCTTTTGCTTTTTCGCTCGTCATTGGATGCGATATGCCATTTGTAACTGAAAGCGTTGTGAACTTGTTATTTGAGATTGCCTCTACGGGCTATGACGCAGTAGTGCCGCGATGGGAAAACGGGATGCTGGAGCCGTTACATGCGGTATATCGGAGAGAACCAATGCTAGCTGCGATAAGGGACACGGTAAAAAGGGGCGATGGAAAGATATATCATGCGATTTCGCAACTCAAAGATGTTTGCTTCTTACCGGTAAACCGGATACGAGAGATAGACCCGGAATTGAAATCCTTTCGAAACATAAATACGCCTTTTGAGTTGAAAAAAAGCGAAAAGTTTTTATGCTCTAAGAGATAAATAGGAGTAAGATAAAAGATGCGGGAAAAGATATGGTGGATTTTGATCATCTGTGCCACGATTTCATTTTTATTTCTATGCCTTTCCGGCACATCATCTGCGGTGACCTGGTATGTAGCAGAAAACGGCAGCGCAAATTTCACAATGATTCAAGATGCGATAAACATCTCGAGCGCAGGCGACACGATAATCGTAACAAATGGGTCATACATAGAGAACGTGAATGTAAACGTGAGTTATTTAACCCTACGATCTGAAAACGGCTCGAACTCAACTTTTATTCGTGCGAAAAGCAGAAGTGACCATGTCTTTGAGGTGACTGCGGATTATGTAAATATATGCGGATTTACAATCATGAATGCTACTAACCGGCCTAATGCCGGGATATATCTTGGCTCTGATGTGGATCACTGCACCATTGCAGATAACAATGTGTCGTATAACCATATCGGAATATTGCTGGATGCATCATGCGAAAACACGATTATTAACAATACCGTCAGGGATAACGGCTACGGCTTCTACCTGTATCGTTCGAGCAACAATAATAACATTACAAACAATACCGTTTTCTCAAACGAGTACGACGGTATCAACCTGCGTTTTTCATGCTGCAACACCATTACAAACAACAACATCACGAACAACTCCGCAACGAACAACTATGCAGGCATTCACCTCTACCGCTCGGACGACAACATGATCTACAACAACTACTTCAACAATACGAATAATGCGAGGGACGATGACGGAGACAACACATGGAACATTATAAAAACAGCTGGTACAAATATCATTGGTGGTCCCTATCTTGGCGGGAACTACTGGGCTGATTATACGGGCGAAGATTGGAATCGCGATGGACTTGGAGATACTCGCCCATACTATTCTCCTAATGTCGTATATCCCCCTTATGGTATAAAACATGGTGCAGATTACTTACCATTAGTACCGTGCACATCACCCCCTTAACTTAGTTTTTTTCGCTAACCACAAGAGTACACAACACTATAATTTTCTTTTTTACAAAAAGAAAATTTAGCTGGTGCTAAAAGAAAAACAAATAGGTTTTTTGGTAAAGCTTTTTGCTTGCAAAAATGTTTGTGCTAATCTTGTGGAATCTCGTGGTTTTTAAAATCTGCTATACAACTATACATTTTCATATACCTATCAATATTAACCTCATGATTGTACCAACCGACAACGAAACGGCAATCATCAATCCTGTCGCTTTTAGCATGTCCTTGATGCCCAACTCACGAAGCAAAACCACGAACGTAGCAATGCACGGGAAATAAGTACTCAAAATCACACATGCAATAGTCAATTGTTCCGGACTCATACCCAACGGCACTAACATGCCAATTGCAATATCCTTCCGGAGGAATCCCATTATCAATGCAGCGATCGCGCCTGCGGGTAAACCAAACAAAGTCGTGAGAACAGGCGCGAATAGCGTTGCAAGAGCGTCAATTATGCCCGTTATATATAGCAGATTCACAATGAGGACGCCCAACAGGACGAACGGGACCGCTTCCACTAAGAATCCATACACCTTTGTCCATGTCTTTTTTAATATCGTTAACGGATCGGGTTTACGATATGGTGGTACTTCCAATAATAATTCCGGACTCTCGCCTTTTACTATCTTTTTCAATAGTAAGCCTATAAGAACATAGAGCAAAAACAGGGTGCAATAGACGATGAGTATCCATTTCAATCCATATCTACCCAAAATACCAAATATCATTGCCGATTGCGCCATACAAGGTACCGCAATCGCCATGAGTGTTGCAGCAATGAACCGCTGCTTCTCCGTCTCCATTATTCGCGTTGCTAATGCACCCGGAACGTTGCAGCCAAAGCCCAATATCGTTGGCACTATTGCCGAGCCATGCAATCCCAATTTGTGCAAGCCCGTATCCACGAGAACAGCGAGTCGAGGCAGATAGCCCACGTCTTCGAGCAGACTGAGCATGAGATAAAATGTGATTATAAATGGTAGTACCATGCCGAAAATGACGTATAATCCGGTAGTTAGAAGACCAAAAGATTCCGTAAAATCCGGTGAGTCCACTGTGGAGTTCCCTATTAATATATCATGCAGCAGTCCGTCAGCCGAAAATGTATTTACAACGCCCACAATCCAGGGGCCATAGTAATCATAGAACAGTGGGTCCATCAGATATTCGATTATCCAATTCCCTATCCAGATTATAGATAGGAAGGTCAGGAGTATTACCATTATCGCGATGGGAATGCCAGTTGCAGGCTTCACCGTGATGTCGGCTATGCGTTCCCAGGTAGTGTGATGGCGGTGATGCACTACCTGAACTTCCTTGATTATCTCACCAACAGTAAGCCACCTTTCTCCTTCTGACATCGGCTCGATGATCTTGGATGGCCTGGCATCGCTCAGTTCAGATGAGAGTTCCTTTATCCCCTCTCCGGTAATCGCACAAGTTGGAACAACAGGTACGTCAAGTAACGTCTCCAATTTGTCCAGGTCTATATCAATGCCAATGTGCTTTGTCTCGTCCCACAGGTTCAAAGCGACAACCGTGGGTTTTTTCCTAGCCAGGATTTCCAGGGTCAGGTAGAGATTCCGTTCCAGATGCGTTGCATCCACGACATTTATTACTATATCCGCATCTTCAAGCATGGTCTGAGCCACTTCTTCTGCTTTCGATGTATGCTCTAATGAATAAGTACCCGGGACATCAACTAACTCGAACTTTGCGCTGCCAATGCGTGTAGTTCCTTTTGTAAAATCAACCGTAGTCCCCGGATAATTAGACGAAATCACGTTCACGCCAGTAAGCCGTGAAAAGACGACACTCTTGCCAACGTTTGGGCAGCCCATAAGCGATATTTTCTTCATAGCTTCTGGATTAAGATGTGTCTCGCCATCCCCATCCCAATCGCTATCTGCGTTCCTTCTACGTTTAGGACAACCGGCCCTCTCGCAGGTTGTACCGCGATTATCTCAACTATTTTGCCTTCCATTAGTCCCATTGTCCTGAAGTGGCGCTGCCTACCCCTACCATGCCCCAACGCAACGATCTTCGCCTTTTCACCTGGGAATAGTGATGTGAGTGGAACCGCTTTCTCGTCCATATCGTTCATCCGTTTCTCTAGATACATAAATATATATCTTTTCTTGTATTCTGTTTTTGTATTTGTATTTGCATGGCGAAGGGAACTCCCAGTAAAAAGTTTACCCATTTTGATAATTGTCATATAACGACACAGATTTCACAGATTTACACAGACGATACTGTCCTAAAAATTTATTAAGTTTTTACGGGTTCATAGAATCAAAATTAAAAAATCAATTATTGCACAACTTTAAATCTGTGTTAATCAGCGTTAATCTGTGTCTTAAAAATCATTGGAAAATGTTAGATACCGTTCTGGTGAATTATTATTTGTGAGTTCCCTATACCCAGGCATGGATGCCCATCAACGATGTGGATGCCCCCTACCAACTCAACGAGATCAACGGGAGCTTCATAATGTTCAAACTCATACCTTCTATCACCGAGTTCGTTGACATACTCATAGAACTCATCGAGCGCTCAGCGATTTGTACGAAATCTACGAGCTGGAAATGAAGCCCATTTCTTTCTTCTATTTGGTACCCGAAAAATCATCTGATATGTGATACCTATAACCCTGCTCAGTAAGGAACAACTGTCGCTTTGCACCAAAATCCTGGTCTTTTGTGTCCTTACTAACGAGCGTATAGAAGAAAGCCGGTGAACGGTCATCCTTCGGTCGTAGTAACCGCCCAAGCCGCTGCGCCTCCTCCTGACGCGACCCGAAAGTGCCCGAGATCTGCACTGCTACATTAGCATCGGGCAGATCAATAGCAAAATTCGCGACCTTCGATACCACCATAACGTCTATTTCACCGCTTCTAAATGCATCATACAATTTCATTCGTTCCCGATTCGGCGTCTTGCCCGTCAATAGCTTCGCATCCAACATCTCCGCCACACGCTCCAACTGCCCTATATACGTTCCTATCACCAGGATCCTATCGCCCTTCTTTCTATGATATTCCACTATCCGCCTCGTTATGTCATATTTACGCGGGTTCTCCGCGGCTATACGATGTTTGTTCCTATCGGCTGCGAGTGCATATTGCAACCGGAGTTCATCATCCATTTTCAGCCTTATCTCATTACAAACCGCTTCCGCTATCCAGCCCTGCTCCTCCAACTCTTTCCAGGGCGCATCGTATTTCTTCGGGCCTATAAGCGAAAACACATCGCGCTCCTTACCATCCTCACGCACCAGCGTAGCTGTAAGTCCCAACCGCCGCCTTGCCTGTAACTCCGCAGTCACACGGAAAACGGGCGCCGGAAGCATATGCACCTCGTCATATATGATCAAGCCCCAGTTCCGCTCGTTAAAGAGCGAGAAATGCGGGAATGCATCTTCATCCGATTTCCGCGGCCTATAAGTGATGATTTGATATGTTGCAATAGTTATCGGCTTTATCTCTTTCCTTTCCGCACTGTATTCCCCTACCATTTCCCCATCCAAATCGGTTTTATCCAGCAGTTCATCTCGCCACTGCCGTGAAGCAACCGTGCTGGTAGTAATAATCAGGGTATTTGTATCCAATTTTTCCAGTACGCCCATTCCCACTACGGTCTTACCCGCACCACAAGGCAGCACTACCACCCCACTACCACCCGCGGCACTACCACCGGCATAGAACGAATCAACAGCTTCTAATTGATACTTCCGCAACGAGAACGGTAATCCTCTTCTTGTAGTAGCAAGAAGTGTTATGGCTAAAAACTCGCCCTTTACATATCCTACGAGGTCCTCAGCCGGGAAGCCTATATCTGTGAGTGCTTTCTTTATGTAGCCCCTTGCACCTAACGCAACTACCACCGTTCGCGCATCTATCTGCTCCTCTGTAAGATAACTCTGGACTTTCTTGTTTCGCATTACTTCTTTCATCAATATCTCGTCATCGCTTTGCAGCACCACTGACCCATCCAACATCTTCAGCTTCAATCGCCCATATCGCGATACGTAATCCTCTATATCTATAATGACATTCTCCGGTACTGCATACCTGCTATAAGCTTCCAAAGCCGCGATGATACGCGAAGCTGCAATACCCGATGCGGCTGCGTTCCAAAGAGAAAGATTCGTTATCCTATACGTGTGGACGTGTTCAGGGCTTTTTATCAGTTCTGCAAACCCACTTATTGTGTCCCTCGCATCCTCATACCTTGAGTTATCTACCTCTAGCAAGATTGTCTTGTCACTTTGTACAATCAACGGGTTATCTTCTTCTGGCGACATTGTCTAAATAAAGATATTTTATACTGCAAAGATAAAAATATTAGTAGGGCATGACGAGTCTGGGAATTCAGAGCTGGAGTTTGATGATATCCAGAAGCTATTATCAAATATAAAATAGATATTAAATGTTAAGCAAAGCTTTTGCTATTGTAGGAGTAAGTTGTAAATGGGGATATTGAAACAGATGGAGGAAACAGCATGCGAATCTCGGAACTTCCGGAGATAGGCACGAAGTATGAGATAGAAAGCCCAAAAGGTGATAAAGTAGCGGTCATATTTTTGACGACCGGCGAGATAGAACTCTATGTCTTAGAATCCGATGCTGAGAAGCCTTCGGTTACAAGGCTGACCTCGGAAGAAGCCCGGCGTCTCGGAAGCGTTCTGACCGGAGCGTTACTCACAATAGAGCAAGAAGACATTGAGGTGTCATTTTCTGAAATCTCTGACCTCCGAATACACATCCATCTCTGTCCGGTAACAAAGAATGTAGTAGGAAAGAGCATTGAGGATTTGGCAATCAGGAAAAAAACCGGTGTCACGGTAGTTGCAATTTCGCGAAAGGGTCAGAGCATCGTCAGCCCGCCGCCGGAAACGGTCTTTGAAGAAGGGGACCTGATAGTGGCGGTAGGCAAGAGAGAGCAAATAAAGGCATGTCAGAGTGTGATTCTGGGACAGGGCTAAATGAACTTTCTACTGGATTTAGCTATTGTAACGGTCTCGTGCTTAGCCCTTGGGCTGGCATCAAAATATCTAAGGCAGGCCTCGATCCCGGCATACATAATCGCCGGAATAATACTCGGAAAGAGTGGTTTAGACTTAATCTCTTCTGAGGCGTCATACGAATTCATCTCGTGGCTGGGTAAGATTGGTGTAATCCTCCTGATGTTCTACATAGGTCTGGAATTCAATTACAAAGGCATAAAAGAGCCCAGAAGGGTATTTGCAGGTTGTACGGACTTCGCAGTGAATTTCAGCGTTGGATTTTTGCTGGGGCTTGTCATTGGCTTGAGCCTGCTAGAGGCTTTCATACTCGCATCGGCAGTATATATCAGCAGTTCCGCAATAGTCATTTCCTCCCTGATAGAGAACAAGCGGTTGATCTACCCGGAAGCAGAGACTGTCGTGTGGCTGATGGTCTTCGAGGACATAATACTTGCGATCCTGCTTGTTGTGCTGACTTCTGTTATGGCTGGCAGCCCCGCCATGATTCCCGTATCTTTAGCTGCGACTTTGCTACTCATTGTATTCATCTTAGCGCTCATCAGAAGACTGAGCAACTTCATCTCGCCTCTATTCGAGCGTGATGATGAAATACCAATACTGCTTATTTTCGCACTCATATTCGGATTTTCCGCACTCGCATATCTCATGGGTATTTTGCTGCATTGCCATATCTCGGAAGTAATAGTTGCATTTTTCTTGGGCTCTGCACTCGCGGGAGTCAAGTCCTTCAGGAAGCTCTTAGGAACCATCATTTCATTTAAGAACTTGTTCCTCACCATCTTCTTCTTTTCTTTCGGTATGATGCTCCCATTGCAATTTGCAGCATTGAACTCGGCAGATTTTGTCCTCGCACTCCTCGCACTCATATTTTTGTCTATCGCTGGAAAGTTCATAAGTGGTGCAATCATCGGGAAGAGACTGCATGGCTCGCTTGAAACGGGGTTGCGAGTCGGGGCATACACGACGCCACGTGGCGAGTTTTCTGTTGTGCTGATTATGATTGTAATGGAAATAGGCGTTCTCGGGCTATTACCTTCGATTGAGCTATTACTTTCGCTTGTCGTTGCTTACGTGATTATTCTTTCGATCTCGGGCTCTTTCTTCGCTAAACACGGCGATAAGATTAGCAAAGCAATGATGAGTGTCGTTAATAAATTGATGCCTCACGCTCATCGGTGACTTGAAATTTAAGGATGAAATTACTTTTAAAAATTTGTAAACATGGAACCAATACGACACGCAATAATCGCTTTTTGCTTATTAATCCTGGTGGGTGTGGTAGGGACAGTGGGCTTTATCTATATCGAAGGGCTCACCCCATTCGATGCCTTATACTTAACTATCGCAACGGTTACCACTGTTGGATAATATAGTTCCTGAGACACAAAACGGCAAAATATTTACGGCTTTATTGATCATAATGGGCGTTGGCATAACCTTATATGTGCTAATAGAGTTAATAGCATCTGTATTGGAAGGAAGGTTAAGTACAGCATATGGTATAGCGCGGGTAAAAAGGGGCGTGGCGAAATTGCAAAAACACAAGATAATCTGCGGCGGTGGTCGTACGGGCAATGTAATAGCAGACGAATTCAGAAACGACTGTCTTGACTTTGTAATAATTGAGCACGACCCAGAGGTGGTAAAAGAACTGAGGAAGAATGAGATACCCGTAGTGGAAGGTGATGCCACAAAAGATAATATATTGATGGAAGCGGGCGTGGAACGTGCTTCCGGATTGGTGTCTACTCTACCCTCCGATTGTAGCAATTTATTGCTCTGTGTTACCGCAAAAGACATAAACAAGAATTTAGAGTTGGTAGTGAGAGCGAGTTCGGAAGAGGCTGCTAAGAGGTTATACAGTATAGGCGTGAAAAAAGTAGTTATTGTAGAGGAAGTAGGTGGGCGGAGGCTGGCAAAGAGCTTGATAAAGCCGGCAGTCGTGGATTTCTTAGAGTTCGCTACGGAGACAGGAGCGGCTTCTTTAGAAAGCATAAAAGTAGAGCATGGAGCGAAAATAGCAAATAAGAAAGTAAAAGATCTGCGGATAAAGGAGAAAATTGGGACGACTATACTCGCGATCATAAGAGATGAAAAGGTCATATCCTATATAGGTCCCGAAGATGAAATACGGGAGGGCGATACCGTTGTGGTCATAGGTAATAGAGAATCGTTGGATAAGCTCGAGAAGTTGGAGTTCTCTTAATCTTCTGTGAATGTTTAGCTACTCAAAAGCTCGATATGAAATGGTCCTTATTTAAAGCTATGTGAGAACTGCAAAAAAGCAAAAGCCTTTTATATGATCGCGCTTATATCTCTAATACGTAGGTAAGAACGATAAAAAAGACCACTACGGTAAAAGTACAGAAAACTGGTCAATTTGTCGTCTAGTGCGAGTGGGGATAGACGAACTACTTCGGATTGTTCTCGTCTTGGTTGGGCTGATAAACGAAATTGGGCTCGTTTATTCATTGTTGTATCAACTTTAGGGGTTAAGAGTCTAAACCATTAAGGAGCTTGTAATATGGCATGGGAAAAGGAACTCGAAGAAAGCATTAGCACAATTGCACAGTTGGGTGAATATATGGAATTGAACCCTAAAAAAGGGGCAATATTACAAGAAATTAGAGATATACACCCGCTGCGTATTACCCGTTATTATTTGTCACTAATAGATGAAAACGATCCTGACGACCCAATCAGGAAGATGGCTGTTCCCTCAGAAGAAGAGCTAAATCTCGCGGGCTCTTATGATACGAGCGGTGAGCGCGAAAACACAATAATGCCCGGTCTGCAGCACAAATATGCGCAAACTGCCTTGATTCTAGCGACAAATAGATGCGCAATGTATTGTAGATATTGTTTCAGAAAAAGGTTAGTTGGTCTGCCAACCGAAGAGATAATGCAGCGATTCAATGGTGCAGCAAAATATATTGAAGGACATGAAGAGATTAATAACGTGCTTATAACCGGTGGTGATCCTTTTGTTTTATCAACGGAAGTGCTTACTGACTTTTTAGAGCGGCTCTCGGACATCTCGCATTTAGATTTCATAAGGTTCGGGACCAGAGTTCCAGTGACATTCCCTGATAGGATCCTGGAAGATGACGAGTTATTGACGCTACTGGAAAAGAACTCGCGTGAAAATAGACGAATCTATGTAGTAACACAATTTAACCATCCACGGGAAATTACCGCGAAAGCTACTGCCGCTGTTAGTCGGCTCATTCGCGCTGGCGTGATAGTGGACAATCAATCTGTTTTACTTAAGGGCGTGAATGATGATCCTGGGAATTTAGCGGAATTACAAAATAAACTTGTGAGTATCGGTGTTATCCCTTATTATCTATTCCAGTGCCGACCTGTAAAGCGGGTAATGAGTAATTTTCAAGTGCCTTTGTATAAGGGCTACGAAATTGTAGAAGCAGCAAAAAAGAGGCTTAACGGGCACAGTAAAAGGTTTAAGTATATGATGTCTCATCGGACTGGCAAGATAGAGATTGTAGGTGTTATGGACGATTATATATATTTCAAATATCATCAAGCGCATGCCCCCGCGAACATCGGCAAATTCTTTAAGAGGAAGATAAACAAAACCGCCGGATGGTTAGATGAATTAGAATAAATTTTTGTGTACATGACCGCCTATTTATATATGGTTAGATTCTATACTCAGTTAGTAGCATGAACACTCGTTGTAAACACGAAAGCTGCGGCGTAACGGAAAATATATGGCTACCGTATAAATATGAAGGGCGAAGTAGAGGTTTGAAGTCACATCCATACTGCATCTACTGCGGCGTGGTCAAAAATATATCCCCTGATAGGGCGAAACCAATGGGATACTACACGAATCGGCTTGCAAGGATGTCAACCACAAAAGTCCAGCTGCGGCTCATAGTAAAAGAATTGGAAAGTATCTGTTTTGATGATACCTATGCCTTGACACGATCCAATCAGGAGAAGGTATTTAATCAAGTGGTGCAAAAGTACTGCTGAATATCAGCGTAGCGCGTGATTTCCAAGAAGTTTTGTTTATATTAATCTAAGATAAAGGTATTCATGTGCGGGCTAGCCTGGGGGGTTAGGCGTCCTCTGCAACTCGAAATCGCCGATATGCGAGAGGCGAAGCTCGAGGGAGGCACCGTAGCCATCAGTTTCAGCTCGATGTCTAACGAAGAAATGTCGTCCTGCGGGGTTGACGGTGGTATGGTGGCAAACTGGAGGGTTTGTTATTGTGCCTTTATTATGGATACCGGTTTAGGCCCGGAAGGGAGCGGACTCACCGTGGACGGTTGGCGCTCGCAGGGTAGCGATGTGGAGGAGGACATTGAGGGTCTGGCTGGTAGCGAACGTGTCGATCAAGAGCGTGCCCGCACAAACCTTTCTTTAAAAAAGAAAGCTTTACCAAAGAAACGTATCTGCAAAATGTATTTTGAGTAATTGCAAAGAGACTCTTATTGTTAGTTTTTGCGACGCAAAAAAGTTTTAGCACAAGTTCTTTTTCTAAAGGAAAGCATTTTGTAAAAAAGAAAAAAGTGTAGGTATGGAGGGAAAGATTATACTCGGGGGCATAGGAAGCATCTTGACGTATCTGGGTATTTTAATGATTGTCCCGCTTGCTATGGCTCTGTATGATGAGGGTGCGGTATCTCTTTTTGTTATAAAAACCTGGATAATCCCGCTTGTGATAACCACCGCAATTGGCGTGGTTTTAAAGAATGTGATAGGGCTAGAAGGGGTGATAAAAAGGCGAGAAGGTTTTGTCATTGTTGCTTTTGGATGGCTTGCAGTTGCCGTTTTTGGCGCTCTACCATACCTCTTCTCATCTACGTTAGGTCCAGTGGATGCCTTTTTTGAGTCGATGTCCGGCTTCACAACCACGGGCTCCACAGTAATTCCCGATTTAATGCGTGTTGATCGCAGCATACTGCTATGGCGGAGTTTCACGCAGTGGCTTGGCGGAATGGGTGTTATTTTACTTTTCATTGCTATACTGCCAACGTTCGGCGTTGCAGGCAGCCAACTATTTGACCGTGAATTCCCCGGCCCTATGTCCGAACGGATTAGACCGAGAGTTCAAGTAACCGCAAGAATGCTGTGGTCAATGTACCTGGTTTTGACAGCCGTGGAAATTCTGGCACTTTTTTTTGCTGCGAAGATGTCTTTGTACAACTCGTTCTGTACGGCATTCTGCACAATGCCTACCGGTGGCTTTTCTCCTCATCCTGAAAGCATCGGTGGATACATGAACCCGATAGCGGAGTTAATCATAGTGGTATTCATGTTTCTCGCGGGTATGAACTTCGTTTTGCACTATTCTTTAATACGAAACCCCAAAAAGATAACGTCAAACAAGGAGTTTCAGGTCTATTGCGTACTACTCGTAATGGCGATCGCTATAGTAGTCACTGATTTGTATATCCATGAGTTCGGATCTTTACAGGACGCATTCCGTTACGGTGGGTTCCAGGTGGTTTCCTTTATGACCACTACGGGATTCGTAACCGCAGATTATAATAGCTGGAGTGATTTATCCAAGATCGTTCTGTTCGCTCTGATGTTCATCGGAGCTTGCGGTGGGTCAACAGGAGGAAGCATAAAAGTCATCAGGATATACGTATTGCTAAAATGTATAAAGCAAAGGATTTACCAAATTCTGTATCCGCATGCTATTTTTGTGCTGAAGACGGGGAATAAACCCATTTCTGAGGACATCATACAAGGTATCAGTGCCTTCTTTATCTCTTATGTCCTGATATTTGCAGTTTGCTCGATTGTAATGTGCGCGATAGGCTTGGATATGGTCAGTGCAGCTTCTTCAGTAGCGGCGACACTGGGTAATATAGGACCTGGTTTTAATCTTGTATCTTTGGATTACGCTTCTGTTCCGATAATAGGGAAAATCCTCCTGTCCCTTTGCATGTGGGTAGGGCGGTTGGAGCTCTTTACCGTTTTAGTTCTGCTGACACCGGCATTTTGGAGGGCTTAAACTCTTTTACGGTGCAAAAAGCGCACTTATCTTCTCTACTTCCTTCACCTTCGCAAATGCGGTTATCTGATCATGTACCTGGACGACCGTATCGCCTTTTGGCAGTATTATATCGCCATTTCGCTCTATCGCCACCACGATCGCCTCTTTTATACGCAACTTTGACAACGGTTTCCCCACTGCTCGTGACCCCTCAGAGACAACGACCTCAAATATCTCCGCTTTTCCGCCACCTACGGTAAGGAAATCTTTTATCTTCGGCCTTTTCGCTGACAGATATAGATGCCGCGCAACGGTCATGTCCGGATTTTCAAACAGAAATATGTCTGCACGTTTGAACATGTCTACATGCTCGTCCTGATTCACAACGGCAACGGTTTTCTTTGTGCCCAACTCTTTTGCCGTCAGGGCCATCATCAGATTAGCAGCATCGTCCGAAGTGGTAGCGATAAGTGCACCTGCTCTGCTCGCTTCTGCCTCCTCTAAGGTGGACCGCTCAGTGGCATCGCCTACAATGGTTAAAGCATCGTACTTCTCGGCTATCTCTTTGCATCTCTTCTCATCCGCATCTATGACCACCACATCATTCTTATCCTTCGTTGCGATGTCCACCAGATTTCTTCCTATTCCGCCTAACCCTACTATTATCAGATACACGCTGAGCTACCTCTTTAATCTTAAATGGATTGTATATATATCTTTTATGTTTCTTTCCCGATCTTTAATTGTTCACGAATCCAGTGCTGAATGTCAGCTAAAGCGGGTGGATGCACGATGAATATCTCTATATCTGAGAGAAATTGGATATTACTTCGGTCTTCCTCATTCATAATCAACATACCGGTTTCTCCTTCTTCAAGTGTTTCATCTATTCGTTTCGCGATATGCTCGTATCTCCTCTTGCTCGTATCCCTATAAAATTCAAGAACTTTACTAAATACTTTTTCGCTATTAAAGGGTATTATCATGCATCTTCTCCAATCCATGAATTCGTAGAATAAATCCTTATCCTCTAATGATTGTAGCTCGGCACATTCTTCACATTTGCTCTTCACCAATTTGTAACTTTCTTCGTTTAACTTTTCTAGCTCGCTCATTCCATCCTCACCAGCGGAATAAATCGCTTCATGATATATTTTATTAACCTTTCCCGCTTTCTCCATCTTCGAAACATGTTCTTCTACTTGATTCCAATACTGGCTAATCATTTCCAAATACTCGCTTTGTGCTTCTTTTTCTGAATACAGTAACGGGATGCAATATAATTTCCTTTTACCTTTATACTGCTCAGCACTTGGCTTTTCTATTTTTATCTCATCAGACATTTTATTTCCCCCTTTGCATTTGTTTACCGCCGAGATTTTCGCCTTTTCAAACTTTGTTAATCTATCCTTATAAAACTTTCTTACACCTTCCCCATGCTTCTACCTATCTTGTGATTATAACTCTCTTTTTAATTTTTGCCCCAAACCCAAGCAAATAAAAAGCTTATAACTATCCTCGATTACAATAAAGTTAGGAGGTGAAAAGGGAAAGATGAAAAGAATAGTACTGGTGATCTCTATTGCCTTACTGCTAATTGCAAGTGGTATTGTTGTCAGTGCAGCAGACATCTGATGGTGGATACATAATAACAGGATGCACCGAGTCTTACGGCGCTGGTGGAGAAGATGTCTGGCTAATCAAATTAGCTCCTACGGCTAGTTTAGGCGAGGCAGTGGATAACACCGTCAGTCAAGTGCCGTGAGGAAAGCGGGCACATATATGATAGCCCACAACAGAAGGAAAAGGGGCTAATTCGGTCTGAAAACCCCACCTACTTTTTTTCTTTGCAATCTTCACTTTTGAAGGTCTTGGATTAGCTTTATCCCTGCTTCCATTGCCTCTTCCGCCATTTCTACTTTTTCACCACCACCCTGCGCGATCTCTGGCTTGCCACCGCCACTGCCGCCAAGCACTGCACATACTCGTTTTACTAACTCCGATGCACTTATCTCATCTTTTAGATGTCTTGGTACAGAAGAAACGACAGATGCACGTTTTCCCCTTTCACTTATTAATAGCGTCAAGAAGCCCTCTTCCGTAAGTTGTGATGCGATCTTCATCATCTCCTTCGTATCTGCATCCGGCAGCACTTCTGCAATTACTCTTACCTCGCCTATCGCTTTTGTATGGTCCTTCAACAATCCTATCTGTAGCGTGGCGATCTCACCCCTCAATCGCTCGTTCTCCTTCTTCAACTGTTTCCACTCCTCGAAGAACCGCTTAACAGTATAGGGTAGCTTCTCAGGTGGCACTTTTAGCGTGGCTGCAGACACCTTTATCAGTTCTTCCTGCGCTTGCACCGCCACAACAGCAGCTTCACCTGCGGAATACTCTATCCGCACTATACCATCTTGTATCCGCTCAGTGCGCAATATCTTTATCGGTCCGACCTCGCCGGTTTTCGCACAGTGGGTGCCTGCACATGCCTGCACATCTTCATCCTCGCCTATCCGCACTATTCTTATCGCCTTACCAGGCGGAACGCCACCCTGATAAATACCAAACGTATATTTCTGTTCAGCTTCCTTCCGGTCCTCGAAACGCGCGCGTATTTCCTTGTCTTCCATAACCATCCGGTTTGCAAGTAGCTCTATCTCTCTTCGCTCAGCATCGGAGATTCGTTTGAAATGGGTAATGTCAATTCTCGCCCTTTTCTCCCCTTTCTGCGCTCCTGCTTGCCAGACATGACTGCCCAGCACCTTCCTCGCAGCGCAAACAACAATATGCGTTGCGGAATGGTGCCGGGTATGCGCGATTCGCCGTTCTGCGTCTATCTGACCAGATACCACTGTGCCTTTGCTTATCCCGCCACCATTTTCGATTTTATGAAGAATAACGCCTTCTACTTCCTGCACATCCTGCACTTTCAATGTCTTGCTCTCTCCTTGTAACGTCAAGAAGCCAGTATCAGCAGGCTGACCGCCACCTTCGGGGAAGAAAAGCGTCTTATCTAATATGACAAAATCATCAAAAGTATCCAAAACAACAGCATCGAAATCTAATGTAGACGGCTCATCGTAATACAATTTTAATGTCGCCGGAATTGATTGTGTTTTCTCTTTCAGACCTACTAAAAGAGGTTCCAGCGCCGTCTTCTCTTCCTCGCCGTGCATACTCGCAACCAGAGAATAGAAGTTTTCGGGTATATCGACCGCAACGCCCTGGGTTGACACCACTTCCGACACAAACTCCGGCGGTAGACCGTGAGTATCGTATAGCTCAATTAGTTTATCAAGTTGTATTTTCTGCGCTTTCGATTGCTTTGCAAGCTGCTTCACGATTCGTCCACCTTTTAAAAGTGTAACATCATATCGGCTCTTCTCCAGCGCAACTATTTCGACTATTCTATCTACGGACTCTTCCAATTCCGGGAATGAATTTTTGAGCTTTTTTATCTGCTTGAGCACCAGCTCCTCTAATGGTATCGCTATGTCCAGAGATTTCAACATCCGAAACGCTCTCCTCAAGACCAACCGTGCCAGGTAGCCCTCTTTCGCATTTGAGGGCACAATGCCATCAGCGAGCATAAAAGCAAGGCATTTTGTATGGTCGGAAACGGCATATACCGACTCTATCGGCCCCAGAATATTTTTGAGCTCTTCTGGCGAAATACCAAACCTCTTTGCTATTTCGCGCCTACTCATAGCACCGGATAAGCGTGCATTCTGCATGATTAGCTCGTGATGCGTCTCCAACGGGTGCACAATTCCCGCAGCATTTACCAGCTCCTTTATCATATCCGGGAATATTGCATCATAGACAGTGGGCAAGCCTTTAGAAGCCCATACAAATCGTTCCAGGCCGTAGCCGGTATCAACGATGTAAGTGTCCATTTTGTCATACCGTTGTCCTTTAATGTCTATTTGGCCCTGAGGTGAAAGTTTAAGGTCCATGAAGACGAGCGTAGCGAGCTCCAGACCGCTCGTTATGACTTCGAGGCTTGGTCCAGCATTTCCGCCGCCTACCCACGGCGCTTCCTTATATGTTACACCGTCCATGTCCACACCAAGTTGCCGCAGATACTCATCACAATACCTTACGGTATCGTTCTTCCAGTATATCTCTCCCGTCTCCCCGCTCCTCTCTCCCGTCTCCTCTCTTTCCTCTCCCCTCTTATTAAAGGCATGATGACCCATCATCTCGAATGCCGTTAGGTGGCGACCGGTTTTTCCGATAGATTCAAGGTCTTCAAGTCTTATGCAAGGCTGAGAAATGACGAGCGGATTTGCAGGTGGTGGTACTTTGCCTGCGGTAACAAAAGGTTGAAAATTTGAGATGGAAGCGATGTTCAGATAGATGTCATCTCGCCATCGAGCAACAACAGGATACCGTTTCAGCCTCTTGTGCCCGTGCGATTCGAAGAAAGAGAGGAATGATTCTCGTATCTGCTCCACGCTTCTCTCTTTGAATATCGGCTCGCCTATAAAAGAATAAATATCACATGGTGCATCACCGCATGTCTTTCTATCATTATCACGAGTCCAGTAGTACGTGCCACACTTCTCACATTTTTTCCTTATTAATTCGTGCTCTTTGAAGTATTCTAGGTTGTATTCTTCATCATTCATTTTCCACGTTTATCCTTTATTCATTTATCACTGATTATAATTATTAGAATAATTTAAGAAAAGGTTTTTGCGAAGCGTTATGAGGATACTTGCGATAGATGTAGGTGCAGGGACACAGGATATAATGGTCTATGACGATGAGGACGGCTTTGATAACGCATACAAACTCGTTTTACCTTCGCCCACCCGTTTATTCGCTGCCAAAGTGCGTAACACAAAAGGGGATTTAGTCATCTCCGGAGACATCATGGGCGGGGGTCCCTTCACTCGTGCGGTACTCGAGCATGTCCGGGAACACAAGGTTTATATGACCGAAACGGCGGCAAGAACAATCAGAGACGACTTGGCACTCGTAAAAAGCTATGGGATCGAGATTATAACAGAGGATGATGTAGAACGCATAAGAGAAAATGCGGAGCCTATACTTGTTTCCGATATAAATCGCCAGCTTTTGCCTTTCCTTTCTTCTTCCGGTATTGAAACGGCATTTGACGTCATCGCAATAGCTGTTCAGGACCACGGCGTTGCACCAACCGGAGTTACAGATAGAGAAAATAGGTTCCATTTGATCGAGGAGAAGGTAGGGGGCGGCGGACTAAATGCCTTTGGCTATTTCGATACCGTACCGGAGAACCTCAGCAGGATGCACTCGCTATTGCACTCGGTGAAACGATGGTATGATGGACACATACTCTTGATGGACACGGGACCTGCAGCAGTTTTGGGCTCGCTTGAAGACGAACGGATAAAAGAGAAGGCAAGTGCTATTTGCATAAATGTCGGTAATGCACATACTATTGCGATGTCCATGATCGGGAACCGAATAGTAGGTGTATTTGAGCACCATACACGCATGCTTGACAAACAAAAGCTCGATTACTACATAAAAAAACTGTCTGACGGCACTATAACCAACAAAGAGGTTTTTGATGATGGTGGACATGGTGCTTTGGTAGTAAGCGGAAATAAACCCGATATAATCTCATTGACAGGTCCGCAGAGGGCGAAGATGAAAGGGCTTGGGATCTTCTCCGCTCCCGGTGGCGACATGATGATGACAGGACCAGTGGGATTGATAAAAGTGGTGCTAGGGAACTCCCTGTAAATAATTTACCAATTTTGATAATTAAATTTTTATGCAATTACAAAACCTTCTTCATTAGTATTGCACCTTCACCATCTTTGTAATAGTAAGGGAAGAATCCAACCTCCATAAAGCCCATACGATTATATAACCCCATAGCTATCGAATTGCTTACCCGGACCTCCAACTCAACATATCCTATTCTCCGTTTCCTCAGCACGCCAAAAGCAGCCTTTAATAACACGCGCCCAACACCCCACCCCCGGAATCGGGAATCGACAGCGAGTGAGAATACACGCCCTTCGCCTTCCGGCGTTAAAATCACAACTATGAACCCCTTTACACGCCCTTCTCTCTCTGCAACTAAGAACCCCTCCGGCCATTCATCATGTAACTCCAGATACAATCCCGCATCGCCATCCAGAGAAGAATCCACCTCTATTTCCATAACTCTTCTAATATCAACAACTTCAAAGTCCCGTATTTTTACCTCGAATCCTTTCGCCGTCCTCACTCTGAGTTCCATGTTCTCACTCACACGCTCATATCAGAGTTATTAGCTATCAGCTCATTATTAACCGTATATTCGATTATAAGTGCAGCCATCTTCTTCATCATCTCTTCACTCAAATCATACGCAGCGCCTCTTTTATTCCTTCTTGCATGCTCACACCAGTTCCCTATTACCATTTCTTCCCTTCGTCTGTCCTTAATGGGCATATCCATTTGCACTTTCACATCCTTTATCTGTTTCGCATATGCCATCCTTTTGGAAAGTAAATCAACAATAGCAGCGTCTATTTCATCTATCCTCTTCCGTATCTCATCCAGTTTCTCTTCTTCTGGCAACATTGTTATTAAATTATATTTATAAATGAAAGGGATAACATAAACATAAGAAAAGAGAATGAGGCCCATGCAAGATAAGGAATGCGAAACAGATACTGAGCCCCCAGATAGCTTGGGTGAGGGTTTAAACACGGGCATTAGTATTGGCAAGCATAAGAAAGATGGCAGAGCTAAGAGGGGGTATGGAAATGCAAAAAGAGCAAAAGAAAGCGAAGCCCAGCGGCTTTTGCTCAGCGCTTGTTGCTACTCATATCCAGGTAGCTCCTCTCAGCCAAGTCACATCATTTTTTCACAACTTCTCTGATTTATTTAGGCAAGCGCCTTTTTCACTGCTATTCTGCTCTTTTACCGGTCTTCTGGCTGGAATTGGATTGAGTTTGATGACGGGCATGTTGCAACTGCTCCCCGGTCTCCTGATACTCATACCACCTGCAATTGCCCTGCGTGGTAATGTCTACAGTGCGCTGGTGTCGCGATTAGGAACTTCTATGCATCTGGGTCTTTTTTCTCCAACGCTGAGAAAGGGTGGCGTGTTATATCAAAATGCTTATGCCTCTTTGTCACTTACACTTATCCTTTCTGTTATCCTTGGCGCATTGGCGAAGATAATGGCAGATGCATTTGGAATCTCATGTATCCCTATACAAGGCTTTATTCTCATTTCTGTACTCGGCGGCATAATCTCTGGAATCATTTTGCTCGGCATTGCGATTCTCGTCTCTATTACCGGCTACAATAGAAACTGGGATTTGGACAATATGTCCTCTCCTATAATCACATCCGCCGGTGACATGGTGACCATACCCTCTTTGTACCTGGCTGCTGTTGTATTGTTAAAGTTAAACTCACTTGATATTGCATTTATGGGCTGGTTGTCTCCTGTTACTCTGTTATCAATCACATTCATCGTAGTGGCTGTTTTATGTACCATAAAAGGTCTGAAGACAAACGATGCTGCTGTGAAGCGTATTTTTGTAGAAAGCATACCAATGCTTTTCATCTGTGCTATTCTCTGCACCCTCGCCGGAATAAGAATGGATATGGCGTTGGAACGTTTAATAGCTATTCCTTCGATTTTGATACTTATCCCACCATTTTTGGGTGAATGCAATGCGTTAGGCGGCATATTAAGTGCTCGTCTTTCCTCTATGCTTCATATCGGGACGCTGAGTCCAAAGCGTGTCCCGGATAAGCTAGTCTCTGCTAATTTCGCGGTGATATATATCCTCGCCGTATTGGTATTTGCATTTGTTGGCATTTTGGCATTCGTTGCGAGTAGCTGCCTTGGAGTAGCCACGCCATCTATATTGAAAATGCTAGCAATATCGCTCATAGGCGGCATTTTATGCACTACTTTTCTTAACCTCGCTTCTTATTACATCGCAATATTATCCTTCCGATTTGGTTTGGACCCGGATAACGATACAATACCACTAATAACCAGCTTAACCGACGTAGTAGGTGTATTATGTCTCATGTTTGTGCTGTCATTATTCCTATAGCGAAAACCTTTTTCTTTCGGTAAAGCTTTTTTTTTCTAAAGAAAAGGTTTCTATGCAACTTCCTACGAGATATAGCAGTGGATGTAAGAATATAGACGAGCTGTTAGGCGGCGGGTTCGAGTCACGCACGGTAACGCAGTTATACGGCGAGGCGGGCAGCGGGAAGACCAATATCTGCCTTCAGGTAGCGATAGGATGTGCTAAAACGGGTAAGGCCGTAGTTTTTATAGATAGTGAAGGATTTTCGCCTGAAAGATTCATACAGATAGCCAGCTCGAATGCGGAATCCGAAGATGTGGAAAGTATAGCACGGCGGATAATAATATACGAGCCACAGAGTTTCGAGCAGCAAACGTCAAGCATAAAAGAGATAGAAACGGTAATAAAGGAAAGGAACGATGTTGTACTAGTAATCCTGGATTCCGCGACTCTGTTCTACCGATTAGAGCTGGATGAAGAACGGAGCATATATTTGAGGCGAGTATTGGCAAACCAGATAGAGCATCTTCAAGAACTCGCACGCAGGCATGACCTCGTTGTTATAATAACAAATCAGGTATATGCAGATATAGAGAAAGGCAAATTACGTCCTTCTGGTGGATATATGCTCGAGCATATCTCGAAGGTGATAGTGCAACTGGAGAAAGCGGCAGAAGGGCAAGGTAAAAGAAGAGCCATCTTAAAGAAGCACAGGTCTATGCCTGAAGATACCTCTTGCGAGTTCTTCATTACGAGTAACGGTGTTGAGTAAAAGCTCAAAATCTTGTGGATTTCGAGCATTTAATTATAAAATGGGTGGTACTTGTGTAGAAGATGATGAAGATTTTATACAAATCAGAACATAAGAGATTAGTTAAAATAATTTGATATTGTATTAGACACATTAAGAAAAATGGGAAGGAAGATATAAGATGAAAGTACTGGTGTATCCACCGAATAGCATGATACTAGCGGATTTGGTGGAAAGAGGCGGGCATGAGCCCGTAGTATTAATGAGAGAAATAGGTGAACACGTGAGGGATGCTGAGATAGACGCACCACCGCTGAATGTCACTGAGGAGGACTTGAAAAGGGCGTTGAGATATGTCTCCGTGGAAGAACCCGCAGGCTTAAAAGGGCGAATAGGGCTACTTGCACCTCTCTTAGAGGAGGCAGAAGCTTCGATTATATTGCGCGATGCACCCCCTACTTTTGGCTGCATGGGCTGCGCAGTTGCAGACGAATTCTTTAAGTACCTGATAAGGCGGCGCGAGATACCGACGTTAGAAGTTGCGTATGAAGGCGGCGAGAAAGTGGAAGAGATGGTATCGGAAGTAATGACGTTTTTAGAGCAGTTAAAGAAGGAAGGGCAAAGATAAAATGGAGAAGGTGAGAGTTGCACAGATATCTTGTGGTACCGAATACAGTGGTATCCAATGGATATTTGACGACATAGCAGAGCGGGTAGGTATAGAACTGGTCTATCCGGAGATGGAATTGTCGGAGGTGGAACTGGCGTGTAAAGAGGTTGGATTTGAGGTAGAAAGCCCCAGCCTGAATATGATGATGGCAAGAGCGGTATCCATGTTAGACGACCCTACGATAAAGGGTGCCTTACTCCTCACTTGCTTCAAATGTGCTGAGGGCACAATAGTAAAAGATACTATAAGAAGGTTCCTGCATGAGAGAATTGATATGCCAATTATAGTATATTCAAATGTGGAGAAGCCGAAGGAGAGAGAGATATATTCGAGGCTGGAAGCGCTGAAGACGTTAATAGCTCGGAAGTCGCTTTTAATGCGTGAGAAGCAGGAAGGGATCACAATTGGCGTTGATTCCGGCTCTTCTACCACAAAAGCGGTGGTGATGAAGGATAATGAGATAGTGGGTGAAGGCTGGATACCAACAACAGACCCAGTAGAAAGTGCGGACGAAGTGATAGAATCGGCGTTAAACGGTGCCGGTATTTCGAGAACGGATGTGGATGCGATTGGTGTTACAGGTCATGGACGTGAACTTGTAGGCAAGCATGTGAAGGCGGCACTCAATTTAGAAGAGGTGAGTGTAATCGCGAAAGGAGCGGCTTTGCTTTCTCGACAGCATAAAGGCGATGCAACAGTGATTGATATAGGTGGAATGGACAATAAGTTGATACTGATGCGAGATGGTATAGCAACTAGTTTCAATTTAGGCGGTATTTGTGGTGGCTCATCCGGGCGGTTTCTGGAAGTGGCATCGCATAGATTGGATGTGGACATCTCGAAGTTGGGACAACTGGCGCTGAAGTCAAAAGTGAGACACGAGTTGCAGAGCTATTGCATGGTATTTGGAATACAAAGTCTTGTTGTTGCTCTTGGTTCCGGAGTGAAGCCAGAAGACGTAGCTGCTGCTGCTTGCAGGTCGGTTGCGAACCAAGTGTATGAAAATCAGATACAGGAGATGGAGATGAGACCGCCGATTATCTTTGTTGGCGGTGTATCGCTAATAGAAGGGGTGACGCGCGAATTTGAGACTATGCTCGGCATTGATATTACTGTCCCGCCTAATTCACAGTATGCAGGTGCAGTAGGTATTGCTACGTTGGTGTCCGGCGTTTAATTACGACACTACCTGCAGCTTTGATACCATAATTGATGGCGAGACCACATTAGATATCTGTCGTGTATCTGTCCCAACCAATTCCACATGTTTCAGCACCTCTTGCATGTTGCCTGCGAGCATTACCTGCGTAATGGGATACAACTTACCATTTTTAATGCCAAGAGCATTCTGAGTAACGACCGAGAAATCACCGGATGCTCTTGATGCGGTATGTGCACCGATCACATCGTTTATAAACAGGCCAGCGCCTATTTCACGGATCATTTCGTCCGTAGAAGCTCTGCGCCCACTTATAGTGAAATTCGTTGCTCCGGGTGCAGGTAAACTGTCAAAACCTCTTATTGCATTACCCGTGCTTTTCACATTGTCTTTGCCTGCAGTGTAGGAATCATAGAGGAAGTTCTTTAGCACGCCCTTATCAACCAAACTTGTAGCTTCTGAGCGGACGCCTTCGCCATCCATCTGCCTGCTATTTATCCCTAACGGCATCGTAGCATTGTCACTAATCGAAAGATTCTCAGACGCTATTTCCTCTCCTTTCTTTCCCTGATATGGTGATTGTCTCCGCTGCACACTCTCAGCGCTAAGTTGTGGGATCAGAGTATAAGCGAAAAGACTTTGCACCGCCCTAGGAGAGAAGATAACGGGTATCTCCTTCGTTTCTAGTTTCTTACCACCTAAACTATCCGCCGCTATTTTCACTGCGGACCGACCAATCCAATCAAAATCTATCTCACTGAGCATCCTACTGGTTTTTCCCTCCCAGCCAGAAGTTTCTTCGCCATCATCTTCCCTTGCCACAATCGCTATTCCGGCAGCGACATAAGTGCCGGTATCACTCGTCTCGATACCCTCGGAATTCAAAATGTATGTTTCGTCATGTGCAGCGGCGAAGCTGCCTTCTGTTGGTGTGCAGGTTACGCTTTTTCTTACCTTATACGCTTCCATTCCCGTTAGCAGCTCTTTACAATGTTCTATTGCATCACCGGTCCCAGTCTCGAGAAGGTCAATTATTCGTGGATCAAACGTCTTTTCCGGCTTCGTGTAGCTCTGTGTTGATAGTGCCGGTAAGCTCACGAAATGAGGATCCGGATCAGACACCCGCGCTTGCTTTATTGCATGTTCTACGCATGTTTCTATCGCCTCGGATTCCAAAGCCGTGGTGGATGAGAACCCGATTTTATTTGATATTACTACTCGCACGCCAATGCCTGCGCTTTTAACGTGCTTCACCTTTTTGACTTCCTCGCGCTCAAGGTCAATGCTTAACACATTGCCCCGCTCACCATAGATTTCTACCTGATCGCAGCTCTCCAACGCCTTTTTCAATGCTTTATACATGAGGTCGAACATTTTTCTTTCTTGTTATTTACAAAAATAACCTGAGATTTTATAAACCAATCTAAAAACCTGAACAGAATTCATAGGTGTTCGGTTAAGTACGATTCAACATAAATAAAGACATATAACAACACATTTCCGACACAGATATACACAGATCGCACTGATTTATCTCATGCTGTTTATCTTTTTCCCGCTGCGTTAATCAGCGTTAATCTGTGTCAATAATTAATTTACGGCAAAAGGGGAAGGACATGGTACCTCAATGTAACGAAGGCAATAGCGGATAGTTTGATGGAAATAGGCATAAATTTTCTTTTGCACCAACAGGATATTATGAATTTTGCTCGGCACACACGCCCATACCCGCAAGAATAAACATGTGGCCGGGAGGGTTGATAAGGGGGGCCTGGCCCCTTATTACATGAAATCTGTTAGAGCCTTCTGCTGCTTCCCGGCATCAGGAAAGAGCGAATTCACATCCTTCTGCAACAGCTCCAGCCGTTGTCGCGTGTAATCAGAAAGATGATACTCATTTGCCATACGCAGCGAGACGTCAAGATACTTTTTCACACTTGCTATATGTACAGTAGGAAGAATCTTACTGCCGCACCGCGTGCATTTGCCACTCAGCGGAATCCGTCTGTATTTAGCATTACATTTACTGCACCTCATCCTTTGAGATCCAAACGCTCTGAGGTTACCCTTTATATCACGTAGGAAATGGTTTTCTATGACCGCTTCCGCCACTTCAGGTGCATCTACAGCCCTTATTATCCGCGCTAGTTTTAACTGCGCATCCAATTTCTCCATCATAGTTCCCAAACTCTTATACAACGAATTTAAAGGACCCGCTGCTATGTCTGTTGTCTCATGTGTATAAAGGAATCCATAAACATCCTTTGGCTCTTCTATTCTGGTCGACGCAGTCTCTATATCCACCTCTTTTGGAAGCTTCTCCAAGCAAGCAGCCTCGTAGAATTCCAATGGGTATTCACGCGCGATAGAAACATTACGTGCCTCTTTATCTACCTCCTTCGGATTGATGAATGGAATGAGAACAAGAGGCGCATCCATTCTGCCACCGCGTT
Source organism: Candidatus Methanophaga sp. GoMg3.2 (assembly GCA_013180565.1). The sequence continues at coordinate 42,497 of QBUN01000426.1, forward strand.
TCTCAGGTAAAAAGAAGAGCGAGAAATTAATAAGAGCATCCAACAGAAGGAGGACGGAGTCCTCGTCACCGTCGCAGTTCCTCCTCTTCGCTGCATGGAAAAAGGGATGTGCGTAACAAGCCGAAGCCTTCGTAAAACCTATTATCCGACCCAAGATCCCAGCAGATGTGTGTGGTGCCAGTCCAAGCACGAGTTCACCTAAAAGGTCCTCTTTGCTTGATGCACCATAATAAGGCGATAAGCCATAGAATTTAGAGAGCAGAGAGTCCAGAAATTGGGACACCTTTAGCAAATACGATGCCGCATCAAGCGAAATAACAATATCCTGCTGCTTGAGCTCTATTACCTGTGTCTCATTTACCAATTCCTTACCGAAGGTATCATGCGAATAGCCCAGTTCCTTCGCCTTCTCCAGGCTCAAACCTATCTCTTTGGGCTTGAAATGCGTTAACGGTAGATTCGTGAAATCATATCTTATCGTGCCATCCTTGAACACAAACACGCCATGTTTCGCCCTTAATATACCCTTACCTAAATGCTCAGCCACTTTATGCTTTGAAATAAGCCCCTGCACGCATTTCACGTTCTGTTTGTTAGGCGATTCACCCAGTTTCTTTATTGTCGCATGATAATAATTCCACAGATCTATGCTCTTTTTAGCTCGAGAGCCCGTTTTTAGCCGGGATCTTGCATCTTGCATCAAGCCAGGAGTTTTAAAGTTTGAAGAGCCGCACTTATCACAGATGCATGAAGAGGATATGAATTCATTACCGCATTCGTTGCACCGTCTCATGCCGATTTCTACCTCTATCACCTTCTTTTTTAATGCTTCCTTCAGTAACCGGCTCTTTCCTCCGTATTCGCCTACCGGGAAGATAGAATGCGGTGCAGGTGTCATCAGCCGCTCTTTCGATTTCTCCGGTCGCCCCATCCGAACACCGATTCTTGTCGGTGCTTTGTTCCTCGTCTTTACCCGCGTGGATTCGTCTCGCCTCAAATCACCGGTTATCCCTAAACACTTTAACAGAGCATCTGGCTCCTCTATCGCTAAAGAACCATTTTCAATGTGATGCAGGACAAGCAAATCCTCCAGAATCGCCTTTATTCTGCCTCTATCATCCGAGTGAATAAACAGCATATTCTCTTCCAAAGTGCCCTTCTTGCATATAGAGTCCGCTAAATATGCGTTATCCTCTTCTGTTATGTCCGCCCAGAGATACGTATATGCCGGATGTAACGGTACATCGAAGCGATATGCGAGCTCTATTGCCTCTGCTTGATTAGGCGGCTTCAAACACCATTTAGCCGCTTCTTCCTTTGATTTTATTTCCAATTCCCGTAACCACCACTCATGCGAGTATGCACCGGGCATTAAACGATGTCCAGTCTCTAAGAAATCGCCATAATCTATGAGCATCTCACCTACATCCACTATCTCTGCCACGTCGTCTCTTAGTTTAGTGACTGTCTCCATGGAATCTAACCTGACAAGGGAACCATCTTTTAATTTCACTGTTGCCGCGTCAATAGAATCAACAGGTACAACACAGCCCGCTTTACCTGGTAGTTCGGGCTTTATCTGCGTGCCCGCAGCGACGAATTCAAGCAATGACATTGTAGCGGGGTTTAACCCGACAGTTTCGAGGCCCGTATTGCGAGAACGTCCATAACGGAGACTGAAGGAGCCTTTGGTCGAAGGTCGTCCAAATACGGGTCTACCGGCGATTAAATCGCCTAAGAACTTCTTCTTTTTCTTCTCGCCTTTTGATTTTACCAACTTTGCTAACCATTCCCAGCCTTCGAGTCCCATTCGGTCAACATGCCGCTTTATCTTCGTTGCCTTCATTGCAATCCCCTCGATGAGTACGAGCACCATACCACCACGTATTTTATTCGTCGCGACCCTTTGGAGATCTTTAAAGCCGCCTACTTCCATATCTTCGGTTGCGTCTCCATCAATACAAATAGGGCAACCACGCACTATCTCCTTTATCTCTTCGTCCGTAGGCTTGTATTGCAAGCCACTTATTCGCTCGTATACTGAAACTTCTAATACGTACCGACCTATTTCATTTTCGCGTGGCTGATAAGCGGCAAAGCCCATTCTACGCCTTATATAATCAGCAGCCAGTACAGATAGCGCCTGTGCAGTTCCACCTGCACTTCTTATCGGACCGGAATAAAAGACTTTTATATACTCGCTACCATCATCGTTTCTATCTGATTCGACACGAGATATGCCTTCGATAGGCGCCGCAACTACACCTTCGGTGAGGATCGCAACTGCGGTTCTTACCGCAAGCTCTACTATCTCTATCCGTCTATACTCGCCAAACTTATTCTCTACGAAGTCATAGCCGATTTTCAATGCCAACTCCTCTCTGCTATTGCCCGCTTGCTCTAGTTCCTTTATCCTCGCACCCAAACCTTTTACCCCTATGAGTGCCTCGACTCGCTCTGCAAGGTCTTTAGTTATCTTGATTTCAGAAGTGGGAGCGGGGTCAAGGCCCTTTTTCCTCGCCGCTCGTGCTATATCTAGCTCAGTATCTAATTTTTCCTTTAACGTGCTATGATAGATCGAAGTTGTAGCCATTGTGATTATAAATAATATTTAGATAAGTTTTTTCATTTCTGATTCCAGTCGTTCCGCTTCTTTAATCGCAGTATCACGTTTTTTCTTCAGTTCAAGCCATTCCGGATATTTCTCATGTTCTATCAAAGCAGTCAACTGCTTTTCCTGCTGCGTCAACGCACGCTGTTCCTTTTTGAGCTCGTTCAACCGCTTTTTAAGCGTGGCCTGTTTATTTCTTAGCCGCACTATTGCGCGTTCTTCCAAGCGCTGGAATTTAGCATCATCCTCAGCGTCTTCTTCACGTTCCATATCGGCATTCAACTGCTTTTCCTCTATCACAAGCGCTTCCACATTCCTTTCAAGCTCGGCCATCTTCTCGTCGAGCTTTTCACGCTCGTTTTTGAGCGGCGCTTTTTGCTTCTCGCTCCAATCGCTATCCATAACAATCAGTTATGTTATACTTGCTGAAATAATTAAAAGAAAGCGTGATCAAAGAAACAGGTTTTTGATCAAACTTTCCTAAAGTTTGAACGAAATGGTGGTTAGGGGTTACAACCGATATAATCAAGTTGAGCGTTTAATAGGATTATCCCCAAGTGGATAAGATACCGCAGGATGAAAAAAGATATATATGGGCTTCGATTTTACATTAAAAAGAGTGATTAAAATGGAATTAGAAACACTTTTTTAATGTGCTCGCATGTATTCTAACACCCTTTGCCTTGCTGTTTCTTTGCTCAGCTTCTCAACAATCACTATCTCCGGAATGGTAGAGTTGACACATTTTGCTCTTTCACGCTCCCTATCACCCGGTTGACTTTTATCTGTGTAGTGTAGTATGCATTACCTGTATTGTATTTATGAACGGAAAAGGATGGTACATATATCCAATGCGCTGATCTCCAAGAGCCTTACCACAGGTGGGACATTTATCTTTAAATGGAACAGAGTTGATAGTGAGATCGCCATGAAAATAGCAGTAATATTAGGAACACGACCAGAGATAATAAAGATGTCTCCTGTGATACGGGAATGCGAAAGACAAAATGTGGATTATTTCATCTTGCACACAGGCAAGAGAATGTGGATATAGAAGAGCGATTAATAAGTATTTTAGACGGATTAGAATTGGAAGCAAATGCAAAGCTGGTTTTGACGGATTCCGGTGGTGTGCAAGAAGAAACGAGCATATTGAAAGTTCCTTGTGTTACGCTGCGCGACAATACGGAAAGGCCAGAGACGTTAGAAGTTGGAAGTAATGTTTTGGTTGGCGTAAATCGAACTTTTATTTTAGATGGTGTTAAGAGCCAGCTAAGTAAAGAACGAAACTGGCAGAATCCATTTGGCGATGGTAACGCAGGAAGTATGATTGTGAAGCTATTAATGCAACCTCGAACATTAGATTAATCAGGTTTGAAGAATATCGTTTGGAATTGATGTTTATGGCTATGATCCTCTTCTGCATCGCAGCGCGGAGATAAAGGTGTTTGGTGTGAAGCCGGTGCTGATAGATGTGCGAGGGATGATAAATGAAGAAGCAGCAAAAGAAAAGGGGTTTTATTATCGGGAGCTCTAAGATGTATGAAGTTTGTATATACGAAATTTGCATATACTGAATATACTGAATATACTGAATATAAGGTATATACGAAATATACGAAAATGGTATAAGAAGGGAGGGAATAAGATATGACTCCAATGAAGATGCAAGTTTAGAATTGCAGACATATTTAGGATTTGGAAAAAATCAGCTCCTGCTACACAGAAGAAGAGTTTTATCAAATAGCCATGTCTTTAATCAAACGTTCTTTCTGAAAGAAAGGTTGTGGGTAAACAGCACATGAGGGATTTTAACCCTCTTGCTGATTAGGCTACGAGGCACAGACAAACCTCCGATTGAAATGAGGTGCATCCACGTTTGCCGCTAGTTGGAATTATTCGACTTCATCGTATCTTTTAGTTTTTCACAAATCCCCAGTACATCCTCATCGGTAATAACAACTATTCTACGAAAAGGATTTGCTTCTGCGTATCTTTTAAATGTCTCCAAATCGGTTTTCCATCTTCTTTCAGCAATTTCCATCGCTTCTTTTTCAGTGTGGCGTCTATGTTCTTCACTATACCTCGTGACAGTGGCAATTCGCCTTGAAATGACGATGCAACCTACGAGAGGGGCTAAAGAGTTCAAACTATCTATATCACCCCGTATCATCTTCCGGACATAAGTTTTTTCCTCTATTTCAAAGCCCATGATTGGTAAAAGAAAATTATCTCGAAGTTTTTTAGGCTTTTCAAAGATTTTTTGGGGGATTTTTTTATCGAGCCATACTAAGTCAACCCTGCTAAATCCTGTGTCCACTTCGTCAATGACATCAAACCCCAAACGCCTGCCAAGTTCTTCAAGCAGCCCCCTGATCTCCTCCTTCTTCAATCCTTCTCCGGGTAGCATTTTTTACCCACCCAATATTGGTGTGATTTCGAATTGCTTGCCAAGTTTACTCCTGATCTCATTTTGATTAATTGAATTTATCTTCTTTAATATATTTATTCTGCTTTTTCCACTTTTCTTTTTAAAAATAGGACCTTCGTTGATGTTGCAAGGTGCATAATACAACCAAGCATTGTTGGATAGAAGTTTATCTGTTTTTAGTGCATCAAAGTTCGTCCTTTCTAACAGAGTTCTACAAATTTCAAAAATGACAGGCATCTCGGATTTAATATCTTCTGGAGTGTATAAAGTATCTTTTTTACTTTCGACTCTCCTTTCTAAATCGGATTTTAAACATTCAATGGCTTTTTTTAACTGCTCATCACTTAAAGGTTTGAAGTCGTATAAAGAACAATCCAATACTCCAGAAAATAGGTTTTCGAGCAATATTGTACGTTTTAATGTGAAAGTAGATATGCCTTTACATGTTTTGTCCAGATGTTTTCCATTCAACCATGTAAGGTAAGATTTTATCCCCAATCTTCCAGTTAGTATCTTTCCCGCAGAAGTGAAATGATTGAAATGCCAGTCAAAAAACCATAGTTCATGAAAAGAGGGATGAATTACATAAATCTCTCTTAAAATCTCATATCTCTCTTGACAATCCTTATTTTTGATAGTCTTCTTTACATTGTTCACTATTGTGCGGATTTTTTCAACCGCAGCAGAATCCTTCTTCAAAAATTCATTTATCGTGGCACTATTATTTTCTGATCCAATTCCGTTATTTACCAATCCTTGCCTTCCTTTTGTCCATTCCAAATATTCATTCTTCAGTTCCTGATGGCAAGATTCTAACTCATCCAAAGTTTTTAGGTTATTTGCTTGCATGCTACTCTCCCTTTATTATCACACTTGTCTTTATACTATTTTACCTAGGCAAAATTAATCTACAATGTTTTCTGTGCATTTCTCTCTTAACAAATATATTGTGTTTTCAAATTCTGTGGGAAGATTGTCAGCATCAGTCATGCTTTATGCTTCCGGTGGCTTACTGTACCTGCTGGAGTATGCTAAGACCTCATACACTTCGATGCCTGCGCCGCCTACGTGGACTTGATTCGCATTTGGAATATTACACAGGAGATTATAACATCTTGTTGTGTTCGTGAGACCGTGCTCTCCACCCCATTCTTTTCTGCAAATGTCGAAGCCTCCCTCTCGGTAGACTTCGATCATCAGATCTGTATATGCGCACCAGTCGGGACCTGTATGTGCGCACCAGTCGGGTAGCGGTCTTGCCATGACGAACACAGACTTAATTGGCTTGTCAGAACTGAACGTTGTCCATGCCGCTGCACTGTCATACGAGGCGGCAGACCATCTGTGATCGATCTGATTTCTCGGGTTGTCGACATCGACTGTGTACTTAGAAACAACGCTCAGATCGTTGCCTTCAAGATATTCGAGTTTTGCTGGGACTGTTACGTCTTTCGTTGCGTACAGGCATACTCCGGTTACAGCGACTAGTAGCACCACTGCTATCACGAGTGCCTTTCCCATACGCACCACCGCCTAACGCCCCCTTCTTTACGGGCCGTTTCTAACTTGCTTCGACAATGCCGTGCTGAGATCCGGCGAAGCCGAACCACCATAGTGTGAAGCTCCCTCTTTTTATCCATCATATTTCCACTACCGAGTGATTATGACAATACCTCTATATAAAGCCCCATCAGCGCCACCCCCGAATGAAGACATTATCCCATAATTAGATATTTCGCGAAATATGCTGTTTATTTTTGATTATAACGCATTATATGTGCTTTTTTGCTGTGATTTTGAATTGTGGGATGGCTTCTGAATTTGGAGGTTGCCCTACTGTTTGTTGGGCTTTAGGGCAAATAGTCTACTCGTACGTGTAATGTTCGGTGCGTAGTAGTCTTTTGATCTCAGTTATCTCAAATTTTAGTGCATTCTCAAGCCCCCAGCCTGCTACAATGTTATTTTCTTGCTGGTTGCGACAAGCATACTCAACTCGATCGAGAAGTCCATCAATCTGTAATTCGATTTCCCATATCCACTGAGGCACACCACCATTTTTCCATTCGGTGTTGTAAAGCCAGTCTTCGATTTCCGAGTACTCTTCTTTTAACGTTGAGCATCTTGCCTGAATAGTGCCCCATTGCTTCTTCTGCAATGGCTCCTCAAGCTTGACTATGACCTTTTGGGCAAAAGCACTCATCCTTTCTGTATCCTTACTACACCAATCAACTGTTTCAAAAGGTTCAAAAACACCGTTGAAGTTTCGTGTAGTGTGCAACATAGTATCCCCCATCCAGCTGCGAGTAACTAAATCGCCTGTTAAATGCTCTCCTTCCTCACCAATAAGTTTTTTCACAAAATCAGGCTGACTTTTGGCTAAGCACGATGCAATGACTTCGTATGGTTCTATATCAAAATCATAGGAATCTTCGAAAGGTCCAAATACCGTTGTAAATGACCCTTTTACAACTTTAGGTTCTTGTTTGGGGTAGAACCAACGAGTTGGTGTTTTAAGATACAGAGTTATCTCTGCTCCGTCAGGTAAGTCTGTTATACCAAAGACTTTTACTTGACCGTTCTCGTAAGAGACTTCTGTAATTTCGAGGGTAGAATATTCCTTTATCTGCTCTTCTTCAATACATCCTGCAAACATCGCCACAGCTACGATTGTCACCATGACTATTAATCCCGCTGTTTTCTTTTTCATTTTTCCTCCTGATTTTTAAACCATTCTTTCAGGATTGGAGAATCTACTATTATTCCTGTTCCAATCAATTTTGCAAAATCTTCTTTTGTTATTCCTGCCTTACTTTTTGGATGCGTTATTTGACCTGCACGTTTCATATCCCCCCGTGCTGTACCTTTCTTTAAACGGCTGATGATCGCTGCAGGTTGTTTAGTGCCCTGTTTCGTTATTTCAACTAAATATCTATCAGTTTCCCAATCACTTTTCCAATCCTCACTCATTTATATACCCCTTACAACCCACATCCATATATTGTACACATATATCTTACACATATAAAAGCTTTTCGATTTTTTCCCCCTATGTTACTTTTTAGATAACATCGAACCATTTTAGGGAACAGATATGCCTCATCCAAATCCGAGATCAAAACGATCAAACGCCACTGTGTTAACGGCGCTACACGCAGACAGGCACACAAGCTCCGGTGTTTTTACCCCCTTCTCTTGTTTCTTTGTGAGCATGCGTGTGTACGTGCGCCCACAAACTAAGATCCCCCACCAAAATCGAAAGGGAATAAATAACTAAAACAAGACATAACAATTTTATAAAGACAAGACAAAGAAGACAACCGGAAACGAGACAAACAAGACAACACAAAAAGACAAAAAAGACAAAGCAAGACATGTGGTACGAAAGATTTGTATTCAATTGTAATAGCGACAACGGAACCCACATTGGAGACTTTTACACCTGCATTTAAGGA
>QBUN01000417.1 GCA_013180565.1 Candidatus Methanophaga sp. GoMg3.2
AAATGCTACTAAACAGCCCCACACTACATAATATAGAAGCGATAAAGACGGAAACTGGTGAAATAAAAACGTTCACATTCCAGTCGCCAGAAATAGCGCGAGAGAGCGAACCCGGCCAATTCGTAATGGTTTGGAGCCCCGGTATAGACGAGATACCCATTTCTATTGCAGACGCATCGCCAGAAGGTGAAGTGGTAGTGGCAATTGCTGATGTCGGTGACTGCTCGCATAGCTTACATCAAAAGCACGTAGGAGATCTGGTGGGCTTGAGAGGCCCCTATGGCAGGGGATTCACAATCAGTGGCGAAAGTTTATGCATGGTTGCTGGCGGATACGGCGCGGCACCATTGAGATTCGCCGCGAAAAGAGCGAAAGAAATAGATACGCCAGTAGTAGTCCTAGAAGGCGCAAGAAGTAGTGCAGAACTGTTGTATATTGCCGAGTTTGAGCGAATGGGTTGTGACATAAAAATCGCTACAGAGGATGGTTCTGAAGGCTATAGTGGCACAATCACAGAGCTATTGGAAGAATTGTTGGCATCAGGCGAAAAATTTGAGCGGGTATTGACGTGCGGTCCTGAACTAATGCTGGAGCGCGTGTGTAGGATTACGAGCGAGGCAGAAATACCTACGCAGGTGTCCGTAGAGCGAATAGTAAAGTGCGGATGCGGCGCTTGTGGCTCTTGTGACCTCGGTGGTTACCGTATATGCAAAGACGGCCCGATATTCGATGCCAATGCGCTTCTAGGCACGGAATTTGGGCACTGGAAACGAGCTGCGAGCGGTAAACGAATCGCAATTACACCTGATGCCGGTGAACTATTATCAATTCCACCGGCGCGTTTCACACCCGAACACGAGCCGGAATTAGCAACAGAAGTATGCGGGATAAAATTCACCAATCCAATTACAAATGCCGCCGGATTTGGTCTTTCTGGGAAGTTACTTTATCGCTATGCCGTAGCAGGTGCGGGCGCAGTAGTGACGAAATCAGTGGGACTGTATGAGCAAGAAGGTTATCCCAACCCCACATTTGTTGAAATAGCACCCCGTAGCTATGTGAACGCGATGGGGCTCCCAAATCCGGGGATTACAGATTATGGGCTGGAGATAGGCGATGCGAAGTACGCAGATGTGCCTCTGATCTTGAGCATCTTTGGTAAAAGCGTAGAGGAGTGTAGAGAAGTAGCGAAGATCGCTAGTAAATATCCAATAGACATGCTCGAATTTAATGCCTCCTGTCCACATTCTGATTTCGTAGCCGTTGAGAACCAGCCCAAACTGCTGCGGAGTATAATAAATGAGATACGCACGATTGCGCATCCGAAACCAATCGCAGTGAAAATCTCACCTAATGTGGGTGACCCTGCAGGATTGGCAATGACACTAGAAAAGGCAGGTGCTGATGCTATCACGGCTATTAATACTGTGATGGCTAGACCCGTAGACCAAAGGCTTGATAACCATATTTTGGGTAATCCAACAGGCTATGGCGGTAAATCCGGTAAGGATCTGACGGTTGGCGGTAAGGAGATTGTTTTTAATCTATACAATGAGTTGAAAATACCGATAATCGCAGTTGGCGGTATATTTTCCGCTAGGGACGTGATAGACTATGCGAAGAACGGTGCGAGCATGTTTCAGGTGGGTAGTGCGCTCGTAACTGAAGATCTCGAGATTTTTTCGATGATAAAAAAGGATTTGAAGAAGTATCTAACCGTTAATGGATACAAGAACATTGGTGAACTGGTGGGTGAAGCGCATAGGCGATAAGTGTGCGGCATTGAAATTGTATGTATGTAGTGGAGCGGCGGTTTGACCGGTTATTTATTTTTCATCATGAAAAAATGAAAGACATCATGGAAAGATGATGAAACGGTACAAAATTGATCGGTGCAAACACTGCGAATAAATCAATTATTAACATAGATTAACGCAGAAAAAATTAAATCCGTATAAATCTGCGTCTTAAATAGAATGTTTATTTCCAAATAGTAACGTCTTGCATGAAAAATGGAAAAATATTTTAAAAATCCACGAAACCGCATTTTGAAGACTTCTCAGCTTCTTTTGCATATTTTCTGGCATTTTCCATACCCCTAAAATTCTCATCTTGATGAGTTTCAACAATTCTTTTTAACATGTATCTCTCCGCCTATAAAGTGGTGGCACCGTCTTTCGCATAACTGATGGCGGATAAAAGAAGTTGCCGAAGGCAATTTTGTGAAATCTTTGATTTCCTTTTTATCCGCTGTTAGGCGGCGTTGATTCTTATTGTATCATTTTGTCAAAAAACCATTATTCTGACCATCCTCCACTACACGTTGAAGTTCGTTTAAGTATATGTGGCAAAGCTGCAAGACATCCTCGGTCTCAGACCAATCAGGAAAAGTGAATCGATGCGTGACCTTAGGTGGGATTTCGGGTGCTGGTGGTGGCTCAGATGGTTCAGATGAATACTCGCCAATGAGTCGACCAGTTTGGTCGAATTTTTTGATATGGATACTTTCTGAGCTGCGCGCAACCTCCGTCGATTGGATAGATGTATGCTGGTTCACTGGAACTGGCTGCGTATGTACATTGAAATTGCGCTTGTCCTTGAAGAAAGCTAGTACCTTGCTCGATGTGATGTGGTTGTCATACCATTGCTGACTATCAGATTTGCCTTGAGCCTCCTTAAAGGCATACTGTAAGACAGATCGGGCGGCTGATAGAAATGCACTTAGATCAAAAAGGAGATGGCCGGGGTTGTCTATCTCTGAAACCATTCGTGAGTAGAAGTACTCCGCTTCCTTGAGTTTTGACTTTTCGTACATTGCCTATTTCCTATGAGCTTTATAATTTCTGATAGTTTCTTTTTATATATAAATACTTAGCAACCTGTAATATTTGATGTTTTTTCGTATGTTTTCATAACTATTGGTCATCAATCCACAGATAAAATCTGTAAATCTGCACAAAAAATCAATCGTCCGATGAAATCAGCATGCAGAAAAGACTAATCGTGCAAAGTACTCAGTAATTTCTTTCAACATTTCCAAAATTTCTTTAATTGCCTCTATTTCCATTACGGTCAACGGCTCTGTAACTATGTCCCAAATAGCATTTGCGTCCAATTCAGTATTATCTGAGGCTATCTGTACTATTTTTGTCTCAATAGCCTCTGGTGTTTTGTTGTAAGGCACTCCAGCACCAGCTTTCTTATTAATCAAACCCAGAAACCCATCTCTTGCATATCTGTTAGACCAATGGTAGTATGCTCCAACAGAGATGCCATACTCCTCAATTATATCCTTTATTTTCACTCCAAACTACTCATGTGCTAATATCATCTCATGCCTCTTTTCAACAATTTTCCCAATTTTGGGGGATAACATTTGGATCATTGCCATATCTCCATATAGGTCATAGAGCCCATCCTATATATTCCATTAACGCTGTCGTTTAAATGGAGAATATACACCTGATATAGTACACCTCAAATTAACATTGCGCTCTAATAAATGTGTTGAAAGCCTCGTATATCGGTCCTTTCTCCCTTTCGCTCCACGAACCTAAATCAAACCAGTCTGGACATATAAGTCCTCGCTTTTCTCGAGCTAGCTCATTTCTCTATCACCATCTCATCAACAGCAATCCCGAAATGCCTCGCCGTTTCCGTTACATGAACCAAAACCTCATCTCCTTCCTTCAAATCGACCACGGAAATCGGCTTAGTTTTGCCCATTAACTTTATCGTTTCCGCATTCTGGAGAATAATACTGCACTTCCTCTTCTCTTTCCCTTCCACTTCCGCCTCCACGAGCATAAGTGGTCGCTTCTCTATCTTCACCCTGCCAACAATAGCTTTTCTCGTACCTCCTTCTGAATTCACAATTAAGACGTCATCTCCAGACGTCAATTCAGACAGATACCGTGTCTTCTCTCCTACCAGCACATAGGCATACACCGGACCCGCATTCACGCGAAACGGTCTCGCAGCCACATAAGGGCTCTCTTCGGATTCCGAATGCACGAGGAACAACGCGAACGACTGAGAGCCCACCAGCATCCCCTCGCCCAAAGTCATCAATGAGCAGGTATCCACACATACTCGGTCACCCATTTCTCGTTCTTCCACCTTTGTTATCCTCGCGCTAGAAAGCGGCATATTACCCATTTCGCTTGCGTCTCTCATTTCCACCGTTCTTTTTATCTCTGTTATGTCGTCTGTATCGAGGAGCACACCATCCGCACCGTATTCCAGCGTTTCAAATGCCGTCATTGCCTCTTCTGCAGTCTGGACGCCCGCAATTACCTTCGCGTCCTTGTGCTGCAATTCCGCTATTATATTCTCCAGCGGTATTATCTTCCAATCCTTTCCTATCACAATCACATAATTACAGTAATCTGCAATATTCACTGCAAATTGCTCATACTTCTTCCCTCGTAGCTCCACATACCCTGCGTTGAGTTTAGTACCAAAAGTGCTCTTCAACGCATTCAAAACGTCCGAGTCCGCTATCTCCGCTGGAATCTGCATTGTGCCATCGCCTTCACTTCCCGCACCGTAAACAACTATATCCGCTTCTCCTGTTCCCGATTCCGACTCCGATTCAGTCTCCGAGTCAGAGGCAAAGGCAGCTATTTTTAGATGGCCTAATTCCGTCACCTTCGCTACGTCCGCTTCTACCACAAGCACGCCATCCACACCGGATTCTAATCCGGTTGTAATCCGCGACTTCTTTTCAGCCCATGTTCCTACATCCGCTTTTATCCAGATCTCTCTTCTCTTTCCGTTCATATCATTTCAGCATCTCCATTGCCTCTTTTGCCGAGATGCCCTCATGCACTACTTTACAGATTGCTCTTGTCATATCTGCCGGATTCGGATGCTGAAACACATTTCTACCTATTGAAACGCCAGCAGCACCCGCGGCAACTGCATCTTCCACCATCTTCAGTAATTCCGCATCGGTATTCGCCTTTGGCCCACCGGCTATTATTACCGGCACCGGACAACTACGTATCACATCCTTGAAGGTGTCGGGATCGCCGGTATAATTTGTTTTTATGACGTCCGCGCCCAGTTCAGCACCCACACGAGCCACATGCTTTACCATTTCCACTGCATGCTCACTTTCCACTTTCTCGCCCCTTGGATACATCATCGCCAAAAGCGGCATGCCCCACTCCTCACATATCATTGCAGTCTCGCCAAGATCCTCAAGCATATCCGCTTCGCTCGCCGCACCCACATTCACGTGCATTGACACTGCGTCCGCACCTAATCTCATCGCTTCTTCTACCGTAGCGACTATAACTTTGTTTAATGGGTCAGGAGCTAACGAAGTGCTTGCAGATAGGTGTATTATCAGTCCTATATCCTTACCATACCCGCGATGGCCTGCTATAACAATACCCTTATGCACGAGGACTGCATTTGCACCACCGTCTGCTATTGCATTTACCGCGACCCTCATGTCAGTCAATCCGTATATTGGACCGGATGAGACGCCATGATCCATGGGAACAATAACACTTCGCCCACTGTTACGATCCACGATCCTCTCTGTTCTTATCCGCTTCCCTATGCCCATCCTTTCCATCCGTTCCCCCATACTTGTCATCTTCCGCTCTTTCCCCCTTTATTTACATTCTTTCCCTCTTAATACTTTATTCTGGAATACAAAGCTTATTTATTACACTACACCAATCTCAAAGTCTCTAAATTCATTGGTGCGGACGTCTCAATATTAAGTTTCTTGTGTATTCCACTTGCTAATGCGATACATTTGTTACTCTCGCCATGCATACACATCACCTTAGATGGTAGTGGTCGTATCCGCTTCACGTATTCCAGCAATTGATTGCGATCAGAATGCCCGGAAAAGCCATCTATCGTCGCTGTCCCCATCCGCATCTTTATATTCACCATCTTACCATCGGCTGAAAGCTGTATCTCATCCCACCCTTTCTGTATCCTTCTTCCAAGCGTCCCTTCTGCCTGGTATCCGACAAAGATAAGCGTATTCCGTTCATCACCCGCAAGCCCTTTCAGGTACTCAAGCACGGGACCGCCGTTTAGCATACCAGAGGTAGAAAGTATGATGGACGATTCAGCCCCATCTATTATCTCCCTCCTTTTCTCTGCATCGTCCACTTGTACAAAAATATCGGATAAGAACGGATTCTCACCCTGATATATAGAATTTTTTAGATTCTTGTTGAGATACTCCGGATACGCAGAATGGATCGCAGTCGCTTCCCAGATCATACCATCTAAATAGACAGGCACCTCTAACTGCATACCTTCCAGGGCTATCATTACCTCCTGCGAACGACCAACAGCAAAGGCCGGTATTATCACTTTCCCGCCCTGTTTCAACGTTCGCTCTATCTCTTCCTTCAAATTCTTTTCCGCTTCACGCCTTGACGGCTGGAAATCGTGCATCCCACCGTATGTGGACTCCATTACCAGTGCTTCAAGCCGAGTAAAACCATTAAACGCGGGATCGAAAAGAAAAGTCCGCTCATACTTCATGTCTCCGGTAAATGCAACGTTATAAAGCCCGTTACCAACGTGGAAATACGCGACTGAAGAGCCTAATATATGTCCCGCGTTGTAAAGTGTGAGTTTTACGTCAGGTGCTATGTCTGTTACATCCCCATACTTCAATGGAATTGTATGTCTTATTGCATCTCGTATTAAGGATGATTTATAGGGTATCTTCTTTCCTTCTCGTGCTGATACCTCTAAGTAATCAAGCAGCAAAAGTGCCATAAGGTCTCTCGTTGGCTGTGTTATGTATATGGGACCGTCATACCCATATAAATACAAAAGGGGCACTAAACCTGAATGGTCCAGATGTGCATGCGTTATCACTACCGCATCTATATTACTTATTGGTGTCACTTCGGGAACATAGAGGTACGGCATCCCCTCTGAACCCACACTCACCCCGCAATCTATTAATATCCGCGTTTCGGGCGTAGAAAGCAAAAAAGCATTCCGCCCCACTTCTCGGCATCCGCCCAGCGCAGTTATTCGTAGCCATTCGTCCTCTATTAGCTTCTCACTGTATATCCTGCGCCCAACTTTTTTCAAAAAGCTCTTTCGGAAATCGCTCTCTTCCCTTAAATACCGCCTTATATTTTTTATTACAGTAGATTGTATAGGTGGTGCTCTGATAACATTAGGGCGCCATCCAATCACCTTTGCGACTTCTCTAAGTGTTGCCCCATGAGTGCCTATCACCAACCCTGGCTTTTCTGCTTCTATTATCACCTCTGCCTTGTCCATATCAAAATAAATATCCTTTATACCACCTTCCTCGGGTATAATATCGTAAATAACCTTAGATGCCTTCTCCTGCTCCATTAATATGTTACTACTTGGTCTAACGGAAATCCTCTTCTTCAGCTCCTTCGCCAATGTCCTAACCATGGCGCCATCATCAACGAATTTCAGCGTGTCCTCTGTGTATATGACGAGTTCCGGTCCCTCAAATTCCACTCCGGAAATACTCACGTCATCCTGTAATATCTCTCTTATTCGTTTCTTTAATTCTGAAAGCTTTCCTTCTGCTGACATTGCTATCCCTATCTCTATCTTAATTCCATAGCTTAGAACGATACTCTACCTTCAGCTCCTATAGCCTCTTGACCTAATAAAATAATAAAAGCTCCAAGAGCAAAACTTGGATTACGAAGACGTCCTTAATTCCTTTATCTTTTCTTCGCCTAACGACTCATACCTATCCTTTGTTATTGTCACCACTTCTATCGCCTCACCCGAGGCGCTATCTCTCTTTATCGCGGAGTACAGTGCCTGTATCGCAAGCGCTGTCCCTTTCTCCAATGAGATATCCTTCGTATATTTATTTTCAAGCACACCGTATGCAATAGGAGAACCTGAGCCAGTAGCTGCAATTTCACTCTCCTCCGTATTACCACCAAACGGATCTAATGTGTATAAGTGCGCTCCGTCTCTGTCTATACCGCCTATAAGGAGTTGTACAATATACGGATAGTACCTCTGCCCATTCATCACATTGGATAATAGCGTTGAGATTCCTCTTACTGTCATAGGTTCATTTCGCCTTATCTTATAAAGCTGCAATTCCACCGTCATTATCCTAACCAGTGCCTGCGCATCGCCCACTATCCCCGCTGTTGTCATAGCTATGCGGTCGTCCACCAGATATATCTTCTTTGCTGTTTTAGAAGCAATAAAAGAGCCCATTGTCGCACGCTTCTCACTCGCCAATACTACACCTTCACCACATATCAAGCCGATGGTAGTTGTTCCCTTCTTTACCTGATCCATTATATCCATTACTTATATTCCCCCATGTGTTGTCGTCAGCTTTACATGTTTTACCCCACGAAGACTCATTATATCTTCCGCTAACGTCTTTATCTTCTTCGCATCCCCTTTCATCACTACGATTTCAAAGCAATTCTCTTCGTCCAAATGGATGTGAGTCGATGTTCTTATCAGACCTATGTAATGATGCTGCACCTTCGTTAGCTCATCACCCAAGCCTCTTTGACTATGGTCGTAGAGATAGGTTATGGTTCCTATCTCTTCTCCTGATTCGCGCTCCATCCACTCATATTCTATTATATATGCCCTAATCGAATCTCTTATCCCTTCAGACCTCGAGGAATATCCTCGCCCTCTAATTATCTTGTCAAACTTATTCAACAGATTGGATGGCAGTGATACCCCTATTCGAGTCAATCCACGTTCTTCTTCCATTTTTCTACCTCTACCAATTTTGATATATGCTTTATTATCGCTTCAACCTTACAGAAGGCATTAGAATCATGCGCTTTTATGCGGATAACTTTCGAGTTGAATCCCCTTTCCCTAAGCCCCCTTTCCAGCGACTCTTCATCAAAACCCTGGTCATATCCTATTGCTATTATGTCCGGTTTTATACTATATAAAGGTTCATACATATCTTCTTCGCTACCCAACATCGCTTTATCTACCACCTTTAAAGCCGATACCATCTTCAACCGCTGTTGCTCAGATATAATCGGCATTCTTTTTCGCTTTCTCACGTTTACATCTCTTCCAACGATTACAAAAAGCTCATCTCCTAACTTCTTCGCTTCCTCCAAATAGAGTAAATGCCCTGGATGGAGTAGTTCAAATGTCCCTGTTGCTAAAACTCGTACCATTCTTCGCCCACTTCTAACTCGTTTGTATCTCGCTCCACTATTTCTAGTTCTCTCCCCTCCCCCCTCGAATTATAACATCTCCAACAGTGCTCTTCGTATGGGTAAAAAGAGATAATATGACAGTCTCCTGTCTTAGAAAACATAAAAAGATCTTGTTCTGACGGTTTCATAACTGTCAGGTGCGGATGACTATGAACAGACCCTATGTAGCTAAGACCCATTGGTAGCATATCCAATCGTATAATTGCATTCTCACCGGATGAAATAGTGCCGGGGAGGAATAAAACGTCGGTTATGAGGTTATCCTCAGCGCACAACAGCCCGATAAACTCTTTCGGATGATTATATTTGCTTACTTCCATGATAAGATCCAGGACATCTTTCGCTATGCTTGCAATCATTCGTTTTTTATGCATCTTTTCACCCTACCTAAAAAGCATTAGTTTTTAAAGTTTCTTTGATTAATGATAATGACTCTAAGAGAGTTCAAAGATAAACGATCCTTCGGTTTTAACTTCATTGGGCATAGGTAAAGATCCAAATTTCGCTCTTAAAATCAAATCGGCTACGTTATAATTTAATACTTTCGCTATACCTACAATGGATGTTGTAGGTCTAGGATTTACCTCTACCACATGGGCACTCCCATCATCACCCAATATGAAATCTATTCCCACATATCCCTCGCAGTGAAGCAGGGTCACCACCTTCTCACTCATGCGTATTATCTCGCTCTCGGCCTCTTGCTCTACGGAATAAGGCACTAATCCCCCACCATATCGTAGCCTTTCGCCATCAACTCTTATAAATTGCTTGTTTATCGTCAGAGGCAGCACCGAAGATTTACCGATTATTACACTGCTGCTTATATCCTCACCCTTTATAAATTCCGTTATAATATGGTCTGGCGTGGGGCATATATCTTTGCCCTTCTGTATGAAGACGTTTTCCGATGCACACCCATATCTCGGCTTCTTCACGTATCTCTGCTCACTCGCCACCTCTTCCTTTGACACAATTCTCGGCACCTGTATCCCCCCCTCGCTTAATACCTTTATTGTCTGCTTCTTGTCGGCACAGATTTTAACAGAATCCGAAGAGCAGCCCAAATTGACAGTATTCGATTCTAGGAGCTTTGTAAACTCGCATAGCATATCGTCGGGGGCGATAACGACGCCTGCGTCACTTTCCTTTGATAGCTTATCCACTGCCACCCCGAAATCAGTTACGGCCTCAGGATAGATAACTTCATGTCCTAACTCATAAAAGCCATTTTTTAGCGTTGTTAGCATCGCTTTTCCTTCCGCTACTAATTTGCCCCCACCTTTACCAACGGCATACTCTGCCACCATTATCTTCATTTCCTTTACTTTATTTTAGCTTAGCTTACCACTGGCGTAAGTGTTTTCCCATACTCAACGAGCTTTGCTAATGCAATGAGTACATTTACAAAATAGTCGTTATTCAAGGATTTACCTAACTCTTCCTCCCAGCTCTTCTTGATTGATATAAATCGCTTCTCCGTCTCTTCCGATATTTTGTCAATACCAAAATATTGAGGTTCTATGGTACCAGCTAACTTCTTTGACTTTTCCGATTTTTTAACTTCGCCCTTCCGCTCTTTTCGCAAGCCAACAATTGGATAACCCATTGCATTTACCGCTCTCGTCACCGAAGAGATCTTTATCGGCTCGCTCCTTATTTTGTTTTCTTCCTCTAAAATGCCCTCCACCATTATCGTACCGTTCTCTATCCGTTCACGGTATTTCTGCAGCCACCCTGGCCCACTCCCTGTTCGCTCAGATCTCGTTTTTATCGCTTCGCCCTCGCTCTTCTCCCCGCCACCTACTGCTGCCCCTTGTTCTGATTTCTTCCCCCTTCGCAACTCAGTAATTGGATAACCCATTGTATTTACCGCTCTCGTCACGGTTGACAGTTTTATCGGCTGTTCTCTTAGCTTGTTCTCTTCCTCTAAAATGTCTTCCACCGTTATCGCTTTTTTCTCTATCCGTTCACGGTATTTCTGCAGCCAATCCGGTCCGCCTACTATTCCCTCAGATCCCTTTTCAATTGATCGCCCCGCTTCTCCGTCCGCTTTCGTTCTATCTACGCCAACCTGTTTCTCTCTTCGTAGTCCTGTGATTGGGCAGCCCATCGCATTTATCGCTCTCGTCACCGATGATATCTTTATTGGCTCTGCCCTTAGCTTGTTCTCCTCCTCTAAAATAGCCTCCACCGTTACGGCCCCTTGCTCTATCCTTCCCTTGTATTTCAGTATCCAACCCGGTGCTCGCTCTATTCTACCCATCTCATCTCCACCCTAACATTTATATTTATCTAATTAAAAAGGTATGAGTAAAAGATATGAAAGGTGGTGATTACAAATTCCCTGCGGAAAGAAGAGAAAGGTAGCAAAGATGCGAAAGCATAAGTTGAAGAAAAGGCGGAAGAAGATGAGGTATAAGAAGTGAGTTTGTAATTTGCTTACTACATGCTTTAATCAGAGCCCTTAGAATTTTTCCATGCCTTTAATTTTTCTCATGGTGTATTATAGTTGTATTCATCATTTATAGCCCATACTGTTCCCTCTGAAAGGTCCTTTGAGCTAACCAAACCATGTGTTATCCCTTCTTTGTCCACGACAATAGCAATAGGGACTTTACTATATTATTCCAAATATTTATCGTTGTGAGCAAAGCTTTGGGATCATCCACCAGCTTCTGGACGGTCTTAGCTCCTTCCACGCCCTTTTCACGCAAAGATCATGCTTTTATCCACCCTATCCTAATCAGTGCAGTTTCAGAGCCAGCGAAGAATCCCGATAAGATTAGTCGCAAATTTTGAATTTCTGGTTTAGATATTAGAATTTGGTGCTTAGGATTTATGATTTCTCACAGCTAAGGCGAAAATGAATCTTGTTCATCTCTCTTCGATTGCAACAATTGAGGATATGTCTCTGGTATTTATAAACTTGTCGTGTGCATAATATTTAAAAAAGAGAAAATGAAGAGAAAATATCCGAAAGAAGGGGGAAGGGAGGTTATGACATAAATATGAAGGGGCTAACAGAGGTAAGGACTTTAAAGGAAGGGAAATATGTTATTTTAGATGAGGAACCGTGCACGATAGTGAATATGTCTACATCAAAGCCAGGAAAGCATGGGGCAGCAAAAGCGAGGATAGAAGGGATTGGTGTCTTTGATTCACAAAAAAGAACAGCGATTCAGCCGGTTACTGCGAAGATTTACGTGCCTGTAATAGAGCGAAAGAATGGCCAGATACTCTCTGTTTTGGGAGATACTGCGCAAATTATGGATCTGGAAGACTACACGACCACAGAAATCAAGATACCTGCGGATTTGCTGGAGAAGGGCCGAATTGAACAGGGCAAGGAGATATCTTTTTTAGTCTATGATGGTAAATACAAGGTAGATGTAAAATAATAGTGTTTAGAAAATAATGATGAGATGAAAGGGAAAGAAAGCGAAGGGACAAAAGTAAGGGATGTAATGGTAGATGATGTCGCTTACATTACAGTCCCGGGAACGAGAGAGCAGTTGATGGAGGTATGCAAGAGCAGACGCATCTCAGGGGTTCCTGTTCTTAAAGAAGGGCAAGTAGTGGGTGTAGTTACAAGACAAGACGTGCTAAGAAATCGCGATGAGGATCAAATAGCGTTACTGATGCACAGGAATCCGATTATAATCAGTCCGGAAGCGACCATTGCAGAAGCGGCGGAGATTGTCCTTTCGCATGGAATACGTCGTTTGCCGGTGGTGGTAGGTGAAAAGCTCGTAGGGCTTATATCTATTGCTGATCTCATCAGAGAAATTGCGAAGAGAGACTATAAAGAGTCCATAAGCAATTACGTAGGGGATATTACTATGGCGGTATGGGACGAGATGCCGCTATCTGTTGTGGGTAGAATAATGGAGCTTGCACGGGTAAAAGCAGCGCCAGTGCTAAATTTGGAGCTTGAATTGGTTGGGCTGATAACCGACCTGGATTTGATAAATGTATCGGTGATAGAGGATACAACAGAACAATCCGACTTATCTTTGGGCTCGGACGAGGATGCATGGAGCTGGGAAGGGATGAGGGACACGATGAGATTGTATTATGGCGTATCGAAGATAAAATTACCGGATAAGCTTGTGAAGGAGGTATTGGTAAAGGATGTGATTACAGTAACGCGTAATAGCGAGGTGAGTGATTGCGCAAGGAAGATGAGTGAGAACAAATTTGACCAGCTTCCTGTTATTTCCGCACGGGGTAAATTGACCGGCGTGCTTATTGATAAAGACCTGCTGCGGGTTTTATTTGAAGGTATGGTGCAATGACCTTTTTGGTGCGCTTTTTAAGTAGAAAAGAGCTAGATATGAGCTAAAAGCAATAAAAATGACCGATACAGGAAGTAGTAAAGGAGCGCCGAAAGAGGAAGTGGCCGAGCTTGCACGTAGAAGGGGCTATTTAGGGCAGGCTTTTGAGATATATGGTGCGGCTGCAGGTTTTTATGATTACGGTCCATTAGGTGCAGGGCTAAAAAGGCGGATAGAAAACCAATGGCGGGATTTTTATATGAGGGAAGGCTTTTACGAGATAGAGACGACAAGTGTTCTACCACGAAGCGTATTTGAGGCGTCGGGACACTTGGAAAGCTTTACAGATCCGACAGTTGTGTGTACACGCTGTAAGAACTTCTTTCGGGTGGCTGAAGATCTGGATGTAGGTAAAAGATGCCCGGACTGTGGTGGTGTGCTTGAAGCTGCAGGCGAAATTAATCTGATGTTTCAGACGAGAATAGGCGTGCCTAAAGCGGGTAGCGAAGAAAAGATGAAAAGTGAAGCTTATCTGCGACCTGAAACGGCACAGGGTATCTTTCTCAATTTTCAACGTCTGCTACGATTCAACCGGGATAAACTGCCCTTTGGGATAATACAAATAGGCAGGGCATATCGAAATGAGATTTCACCAAGGCAAAGCCTTATTCGGTTACGCGAGTTCACACTGGCAGAGGTGGAGGTGTTTGTAGCACCGAGTGAGAAGAACAGCCATCCCGAATTTGAAACTGTGGCGGATAGGCAGCTGCGGCTCGTTCCCGCGAGTTCAAATACGAATTACGAATTAGGCATTGAGAATTACGAGGATAAGAGCGTAGGAGAAGCTGTTAGAAGTGGGATAATTGCAAATGAGTATTTAGGGTATCATATAGCGAAGGTGGACGAGTTCTTAGAGGGGCTAGGTATTACTCGTGCTAAGCTACGGTTCAGGCAGCATCGCCGTGATGAGATGGCGCATTATGCTACCGATTGCTGGGATGCCGAGTTCCTTAGTGATAGGTATGGTTGGATGGAGATAGTAGGGGTGGCAGATAGAGGTGATTATGACCTCAAAGCGCATGCATCTTCTTCTAATACCGATATGAGTGTGCGTACAGAGCAGGGAAAGATAATACCGCATGTGATTGAGCCCTCTTACGGTATAGACCGGATATTTTATGCGCTATTGGAAAGTGCATATTATAAAGAGCAAGTGGGGAAAGAGAACCGGCAAGTGCTGAAGTTGAAAACTGAACTCGCACCGATAAAAGCGGCTGTTTTTCCTTTACTTAACAAGGCTGAGTTGAAAGAAAAAGCGAGGGAAGTGTTTCAAAATCTGCGCGATGCATCAATATTCGTTGAATATGATGGATCTGGCAGTATTGGCAGGCGGTATCGGCGGCAGGATGAGATAGGCACGCCATACTGTATCACCATAGATTACGAAACCCTGGATGATGATGCAGTGACGATACGGGAAAGAGATACGATGAAGCAGGTTCGGGTTCCGATCGCCGAAGTAGAAAAGATGTTGGCGTGATATTAACGAATGGAAAAATGAATACCGGGATATTGGGGTATTGCTTTTCTGATAGTTTATGTTTCCATTGGTGCAGCATCTGCAAAGACGTGGTAAAAATAAAAAAAAAACCACGTTATTTTTTGTTTTTTTGTCATCCCGGTGTTCGTACCGAGACATTAGTCTAGTGTCGAACCAGCACTAAATGTCACCTTGTCCAGCCACCCGCAATCTAATCCGCCGTCAATACTCTCGTTTTTCCTATATTTCCACATCAGTGTATGCAATCCAGGACCTATGTCATAGCTCTTCTGCTCCCAATTAACGTCACCACTGATACTATCTTGCTTTATGCAATCAATATAGAACTCTAGGGAGTCGGAATTTGCTTCTGATGAGACATTCCAGTAGAAGCTCAGGTTTCCGGGTCCGGATACCATTGTTTGGATCCATGTGGACTGATTATGGGATATGTTTCCGCTCTGTGCTGCATCTCCATCGTAATAATAAGTTGATTTCTGTCCAGACCAGTCTGCATCCCCGCCTGTGAACCATGTAAGTCCTGAGTTATCCACAGCCTCCGCTAGACTAAGTAGTGTAGATAGAGTGCATTTCTCCATATCCTCTTTGATCTCGGATTGATTTAAGGCATAATTGTAGATGCGAACTTCATCTATGGCTCCGGCAAAATACTCTGCATGGGATGGATTGGAACCGACATGAATATAATCCAAGCCTGATCCGAGGTTTCCTTCTCCTTCATAGATAGTATCATTTACGTAGAGTTTTACGGTGCTAACATTCTGGCCGTAAACAACAGCCACAAAAACCCACTCGCCTATTGTAACTGGGGAATATCCCAAAACACCTCCTGAGCCACTAAAAGCGGACCAACCTATTCCACCACCCCGGGAATCGATACCTAAGGAACGATCATAGCCACGATTATCATGAGAAATAACCTGCCTAATTGACGAGTCTTCATCCGCTCTAACCCAAGCAGACATAGTCATGCTTGGCATTATGTCCGGATTTATGTTCACCGGTGCATAAATAAAGTCATCGTTACCATCAAAATAGTATGCAGAACTGGCATTTCCAAACCTATCAGTTGTCAGAGTCGCTCCATCTACCGTTCCATTATACCCATTTACACTCTCATCATTAGCATTACCATTGAAGGGGTAGTAGGCAACTAAGCCATCATTTAGATCGGCGGATGATGCGCATCCAATGCTTACAATTGCGAATGCAAGCATGAGGAATAGAACAGAGATTATCAATGCCTTTTGTTTTCTAAATTTCACATTTTCGCTTTTCATCTTTTTCCCTTTTCACCACCTAAAGCTTTTTATGTATCCACAGATAATAAATTTTAGACGGAAGTATAAAAAAGGTAGTGCTAAAAATGAAAAAGTTAGTATCTCGGATGTTAGTGCTGCTTTTGCTGCTGAGTTGTGTGTGCGTGGTTGCCTACGCGTGGGTGGTAGGGAATCAACATCAGCCACAGTTACTTCTGTGGGTGAGGTTCTCCAGTTCGTGGAGAACATCGAGCTAACGCCTCTCGCTCCATTGAGCGAATCGTACAATTTCAGTGTGAATGAGAGCCCATCCATAGCTTATGAATTCGCAGGTGCGAAATCGGTGGGTAAAGCATACCGGTTCTATCCGGAAGGTGTTAAGTTTGAGGTTCCGATTCGGGTAACGCTGCCGCTAAACGTTACCGGAGTGGAGGGCGAGCTTTTTGTTATCGCACGTGACGAGAGCGGTAACACTACTTTCATTGTCCCCGAGAAAGTTGATGGGGACTCGAAAGCCGTCACGTTTTGTACTCGTCATTTCTCGGTCTTCGAGCCGTATGGGTTTCCTACTACATCCGGTTGTGCATATATAAACTTGAATGTTCGTCTGGACGGGGATTATGAGGAAAGCCCCAGCAAGGTTGAGCTCGCAGTTTATTGTGAGGAAAAAGATTTTCTCATTTCCCTTACGCGTGGTATCGGGAGTTGGCAAGTAATAATTCCAGCTCTTTTTTTGGGTGAATACAAATTAATGGATGCTTATAGTGAGAGCGAGCATTTTCTCTTTGAGACTACTAAGCTTTATTCCACTGTGAGGGTAACCGAAGCGGGTGCCACTTATGGGCTAGACGTTCCTCTTGTTGCTGCCTCATGCAGGATGACAGGTACCGTCCGGGATACTGAAGGAAATCCAGTTGAGGATGCAAAGGTTATGGTTAAGAGCGATTTTAATAGAGCATTTTCTAAAGGGGATGGCAGTTACACCATAGAGGATATATTTCTAAAAGAGGATGTTTTTAGTGTACCCTATCCAAATATGGAAGCTACCTATGATTGCTGCGCAGAATATGCGGAAAGTGAAGAGAAATGTCCTATGCACTGTGAATATGATGTTACGCTGCGAGCGGGAAAAACAAAAACACATGATTTTAGATTGTTTGATGGTGAAATACTCATCAATGGAGAAATCACGGACATGAATGGAGAATACATCAAAGGTGCCAAAGTGGAAATAACCGATTCCGCAGGGAATAAGGACTCCTACCCCACAGATTTTTTGGGCTACTACCTTCTAATCGCAAATGCAGAAGGAAAAGCAGAAGTGAAAGCAACCTGTGAGAACGGAAAGGATACCCAGACGAAGATTGTTGACTTAAAGTGCAAAGAAGATTCCCAGGTCGATTTTGTCCTTGACTGTAGTAAAGGCAATTACAGCGGATATTATAGAGCTTTTTTCGAGGCGGGTGATCCCAACGGTATCGGAGGTGCAGGATACCAGTCTTTCTTAGATGAGTATGATTTCACATTTGATATTGACGATGATGGCATGATTAATGGTTCAGGATGGGGATATAGCGAATGGGAAATTAGTTGGCGGTATGACGAATATAAGCATAAAGAAAGGGTTACTTGCAAAACAGGTCCAATGCCCTTCTCTGTCGAAATCAGAGGGCAAAGAGAGGGCAATAACTTACTGCTTGAACCTGATTTTTATTCGGATGCACACGTCATTTGGGATTGTACGCCTAGTGGTGAGGCGCCCCTGCATGAAGGTGCAGACTTCGGCGTGCTAAGATCCTAGTCTACCCTTAGATCGCGTAGTACCTATTATCTCCGAGGAACCATTCGAGGCATGTTTTACATTGGATGTGGATATAGGTCCAACCAGTACATCCGTTTACTGCCATATAACAGAATAACTAACTATTAGTAAGGAGTGAACGAAAAGAAAAGATTCGTATCTCAGATAACCTCTATAGTGGACAAATTCTCCGTACATGCTCACTAGATTGTGGAAAATCCCAAGCATCAAATCACAAATAAATTCAAATATCTAAATTCAAAACAAACCCTTAGCAAGAGTGTTTTGAACATTGGGATTTTGACATTGGGTATTGTTTGGCATTTGGGATTTGTAGTTTGGAATTTTAATCCACCGGATATTGAGCAAATACGATTTATTTACCTGTATCCATACTACCACTCCGGAATCCTTCGAGGTCAAGCGTGACGTAATTGAACCCAAGCGTTTTTAATCTTCTGGATACCACATCAAGCACGTTAGTATCAAAAAAACCAGCCAGTTCTTCCTTAGCCACCTCTATCCTCGCTATACCGCCACGATGCAGTCTAACCCTAAGTTGCTTGAACCCCAAATCCTTCAAGAAAGCCTCTGCCGCTCCTATCATCTTAATTTTTTCCAGCGTTATCCGCTCTCCGTATTCTATCCTTGTAGCTAAACAAGGAGAAGGGGGTTTATCCCAAAAAGGTAGTCCTATATCCTTTGCTATTTGCCTTACCTCGTGTTTTGTAATGCCAACCTCAACAAGAGGATGCCATACCCCTTCCTCTTTAGATGCGGCAATGCCAGGTCGGTATTCATCAATATCGGAAGAGGTAACGCCTTCTGCGATGGTTGTTATGCCTTCCTCAGTCGCAATATCCTTTAATAGCATCGCAAAATCACGCTTGCAATAGTAGCATCGGTTACACGGATTTCCGACAAAATTGTCGTTTCTTAGCGGATAGAACTGCGCTATCTTATAAGAGATACAGGAGAGCTTTAAAAAGCTCTCGACTTCTTCTAATTCCCTTTTCGGGAACAGTTCACTGTATACTGTTACTGCTAATACCTTTTCACCAAGTACATCATGGGCTACTTTAAGTAGAAAGCCACTGTCCACACCACCAGAGAAAGCAACAAGTAAGTTCTCTTTTTCTTCTATTTCTTTCTTCAGCAGCTTAAGTTTTTCCATTGTGTATCAACATATTGTATTTGCTTAGTTACATAACTTTCCCAGCGATATTAATACCATATATGAGAATGGAAATAGCATATTCACTCAATATTTTCAACTATGGCGTGGAGGATAAGCGTAAGAAGAAGCGTGTAGTTTTTTCGTTTCGCGAAGCCCGTCTGCTCGTAAAATTGTTGCGCATCAACCCGAAAAATCTTCTCCGTCACTGCGATAGAGATGAACTAAAGTTTCATCAGATTCCACTGCCTGACGAATACTAGCCCTAGTATTTTCCCGTCTATTTTGCCTTTCCAAGAACCGTCATGTAAACCACACACTCCTCTGTGCCATCTACGCCCAACAAAGCGTTTACTTCGTCATCGTAGAGCGCACCCACCTGACAACTGTCGAGATTCAGTGCAACTGCGGCTAACGTCACGTTCTGCGCTATATGTCCAGCATCCAAATATATGTAGCGGTAGGCTCTTTGCTTGTATTTCCACTTTGAACGCTCGCAGATGGCAGTCCAGATGAAGACCATGCTTGCATGGTACGCCATTTCTTGATCGAGAGCAGACTGTGCAACAGGGATACGAAAATCTCCCGCTTGTAACTGTTCGAGCTCGTGCATATCCACGGCATAATGATAAATTCCAGGGTCAATGTGCTCCACGCGATTAATCACGAGATATGTTTCTACGGGATACAACGCTCCGGCTGATGGCGCGGTTCGGAACCCCGATTCGGAGTTGGTAATACCCTGTGCTGCCCACAAGAGTTGAGAGAGTTCTGATTTTGTCATCGGCTCATTGTTGAAGTTTCGAACGCTTCGGCGGTGTCTCATGACTTCCCATAACGGTGCTCCTCCTTCCTCTTTCGGTGGTTCGAGCGGGACTTTTGGCGCGGATGGATACCGCTTATACGTATCCGGTTTGCACGTCCAATCTAAGTACCAAGCGGGAAGATGTCCTCTTTGATATTTCGTCTCTTGTTGAAAACTGACTCCAATTTCTTCTTTTTTATCTCTTCTATTCATCTGTCTATATCCCCAGACCAATAATTAATTTACTAAATTTTAGGACTATTTCTATTTATACAAAGAAAGGTTGTCGATGACCTCTCCGATAGTGTCAGCATCTGTCACATCCGACTCTACATAAGCATCTTCCAAGACATAGAACGGACTCTTTTTTGCTATGCTCTCTTTTGTAACTAATTTATCTATATTACTTGCAACCAGAAGTTCAGCGGCCTTAAGCCCCTTTCTTTTCTCTAATGCAATAAACGGATTTTTTATGAATCTCATGTCGGTCAGTTCTCTCTCTTCTGTCTTTATATCAAATATACAGAAATATTCCGCCCCACCGAAATGCATGGAGACTTTAGATCGCATACCGTTATTTTCCGTGCATGGGACAGCATACCGTACAAATTCCTTCTCTTCTGGTTCTATATGTATTATGACCTTATCTACGTCTTTCCGCTCGGATTTTATCTGATCCTCGATCTTATCGCTCAGTTGATGTGCCCTTTCAAGGTCTCTCAGGTTCGTTTCTATTTCCAGCTCTACAAATATGAATTTACCAGAGCTTCTCGCCTTCAATGAGTCTATCTTTCTGACGCCATGAACCTCAGAGGCTATCTCTCTTATCCTATGAAGGCTCTCATAATCTATGGATGCGTCCAAAAGGACCTTTATCGAATCTTTTAATATCTCGTAGCCTGATTTGAAGATGAATACAGCGATCAGAATACCCGCCATCTGGTCAAGGGCATAGAAACCCAGATAATTGCCCACTATGCCAAGCAATACGACTGCGGAAGCATAAACGTCTGCTCTTGTATGCTTGCCATCGGCGATTAAGCTGGGCGAGTTCATCTCTCGACCGACCTTGAGCTTATAACTGCTCAAAAGCAATGTGAGCACCAGCGATGCCAGTGCAACTGAGATCGCAGCCGGAACATTTGTCAGTGCACCCGCTTCAAACTTCTCGACCGATGTGAGAACAATCTCATATCCTGCATAAAAGATCGCAAGTGCAAGGAACAGGCTTACTATATTCTCTGCTTTGTAAAATCCGTATGGGAAAGTTTCTGTGGGCTTACGACTTGAAATCTTAAGACCGATAAAGACACCGATGGAACTTATAACATCAGTAAAAGAGTGAACGGCATCTGCAATCAAGGCAATGCTTCCGGAAAGGAGGCCAATGGTATATTTTATGACTACGAGAAAGGCTGTTACCACTATGGATACCAAAGCGGCTTTTTTATCCCTATCTAAACGGAGCATAGTGTTATATCTTCTTCACCACCTCTCCTATATCTTCAATCCTGCCCAAGACAGAGATACCACGCATCCTTCGTAACTTCTCTACGTTCTCCACATCCTCTTTCCGCATTCGTAGTTTCAAGTCACTACCATTGGGAAGCGTTGTCAATATTTCACCCTCTTTCTGATCCACGGGGAAGATATAGACAGGCACGTCCGCCTTCATCGCTTGTGCAGCCGAATTTGTAATCAGCGAATCCGCGATGCCATATGCTATCTTCGCCACTGTATTCGCCGTAGCAGGGGCGATCAAAACGAAATCGTATGTGCCTAACTGTATTTTTCCTGATAGAAACGGAGCATTTGGTCCTTTTTCTGTACTCAGCTTTGGAAAATAATCTTTAACTTCTTTCAAGAGCTTGTAGAACTTTAAAACCACCACGCCCTCTTTCGAGAGATAGACGTGAACCTCTAAGTTGTACTTCGCTGTGAGTTGCTCCATAAAAGTTACGCACTCCGTTAACTTATCCCCGGAGCCTGTAATTGCCCATGCTATCCTAATATGCTCACCCTCTTCAAAGCTCTTTCCTTCCACTTTCTCTTTCTCCTCCTTTTTTATTCATCATAACCCAACCCTCCGCAAGTCGATACAGCGTCTTATAAAGGCTTTTCAAACCTTCTTTATCCGCTTTAACACCATCTGCACCTTTATCCTTCGACCAGAAGGTGGCACCGAGGTTCGCACCGAAAGATCCCCCTCCTACGGGAACCATCTCATTTATCAGATAGAAATCAACTATTGACCTGATTGCAATCTCCTGACCGCCTATACGGTCGCCGCCATCAGCAACTGCTGCTCCTATTTTTCCCCTTAGCCCGTGGGGATTGCTCGCCGCAAATGCTCTCATTCTGTCGAGGGCCACTTTTACTTGACCGCTGAGTGTCCCCTGATAAACAGGCGTTCCAATCAAAATGGCATCCGCCCATTCAAATCCAGAATATACCTCTTTCATTCCATCGTCATGAATACAACTTCCTTCTTTTATGCAGTGGTCGCAGTGG
>QBUN01000322.1 GCA_013180565.1 Candidatus Methanophaga sp. GoMg3.2
CTCTTCAAATACATCCAGCCCATATTCATTCACGCTTATCATCATTCTTTTCCACCACTCCTATTACATACCATGCACCTCTATTTATTATAATGATATGGTTTTGTCAAAAATCGTGTAAAAGACCAAAAAAACATTAGGGGTCTATTTGAACAGTATCACCTCTTTTCTCTTCTTTCCTGCCTTCCACTCCTTCATCTTCTCGTTCAGCAAATGCTGGTCCACAAAGGCGAAATCGCCATTCTCTTCCTTTAGCAGTAAAGGTATATCATCAATAGAAAAAGTGGGAATGCTAAACACAAGAAACGTATTAGTGGCGAAATGCGATAACTCTTTACCATATATTACCGCACTAATACCCTTCTTCGCTAACAGTTCCGCTGTGCTTGCCCCGCCCCCACTACCGTCCTCGAGGAATACAACGTCACCTTTTTTTAGCCCATACCGCCGATGTGCATCTAAGATTGCATCATGAGAGAAAGATTTTATCCGCTTTATCCTTTTCCCGCCCTTTACTCCTCTCTTTCCTTTCAGTTCTTCTAGGAGAATCCTTAATTCTGCATTCAGCTCGTCCTTTTCTTTTAATTCTTCTCTCAGCAGCACTATCTTATTGTCTCTCCGCCGTATCTCTTCTATTACTGCCATCTCCCTTCTCCCTTCAGACCTCATAGAATCGAGTTTGTGGTTTAGTCCCCTTATTTTGAGTTCTTTTTCAGCGTCCATTGCCTTTAAAGAGGTCATGAGCTCTTCTAACAGCTCTATCTTCTCTTCTTTCTGCTTTATAATTCTGTGTAATTTGAGGACAGTTTCGCTTTTGTCATCGCTCTTTTTCTCTTCCAGCCTTTCCTCTTTTACAACCTCTTTATTTTCCCCATCTACACTAATTAATCTGTCTATTGCCTCACTTATAGAGACACCTTTAACTACCTGCGCCTTCACCTCTTCCACGTCCACTCCCGCCGGCGTCTTCTTCTGTACCTGCGAGAATTTCTTCTTATACCGCTTTAATGCATAGACACAAGCAGCTAAAGCATCCCTCTCATGTGCATTTTTATATTCATAGCCTGCTCCCTTCGTCAGTGCAATCTTCTCCTCCAGTGACAGGGATTCGTCTAGTTCCGGGACAAGAGAGGAGAAGATGCTGCTTATCCTTTTTACCATTGAAGGGGTGGGTGTAACGTCAGAAGCGACTATCAAAGGCTTTCCAAGCGATATTATCCGTGCTACCGCATCTGAGACAGAATAATTCTTTGAGCTAAATACGTCTATTGGTCTTCCCTCAAGGTCGAGCATGGCAACTCCTATCGTGGTACCGGGATCTATGCCAACGATGGTGTAGCTTCGTTTTATGGATGAGTATGCCATCTGCTTATTTTTTAAAATCCGATTACTATACAAGTATAATATTACTTATTTATGGTAGAGATGGGAGAGGAATGAATGAAACTGGGAATAATCGCAGATACTCATGATGATCTCGAAGCAATAGAAAAAGTGGTAGGGGAGCTATATGAAGACCCTCATGACTTTGAACTTGCCAGGAAGAAGCTAATTGTGATGCATAAACCAAAGATAGTGGAGGCGTTAGCTGTATCGGGCGCTTATGATATGGTGATATATGGGTATACACATAAAGCGGAGATAGAGAAGAAAGAGGATAAAGCGTTGATGATAAATCCCGGAGAATGCCGCGGGCGCCTCACGAGAAGGAGAACGGTTGCCATACACGATTTAGAGAAGGATGAGGCGAAGATAGAGCAAGTGTAAAAATCATGAAAAAAGCGCAAATTATTTATAATGATAACTCAAACCCATATAAAAAGGAAGATTAGTAAATAATATGTAAGGAGGAATACTCAAATGGGAACGTTATATGAAGACATAATTGATTATGGTGGAGAGGTTTTTGGCAAGGAGCATTTAGAAACGCTCAGGGAGTGCGTACAATGCGGTAAGTGCACTGGCGGCTGTCCCTCCGGGAGGAACACGGCGTTCAGGACGAGAAAGCTAATGCAGATGGCTCTGGTGGATATGCGTGAGGAGATTTTTAACGCCCCCGAATTGTGGTTCTGCTCAACTTGTTACACCTGTTATGAAAGATGCCCAAAAGGTGTAAAAGTGACAGACATAATAAGAACAATAAGGAACTTGGCGGCGAAGGAGGGGCACATGTCTGTTCCACACAGGATGATTGGCGTTTATGTGCTAAAAACAGGTCATGCAGTGCCGATCGGTCCTGCTCAGATGGAACTGAGGGAAGCGGTAGGTCTCGAGTCGCAGCCGCCGACTGCGCAACATCCTCAAAACAAAGAGCAACTGGAGCAGGTGCAGACAATATTCAAGACGACGGGCTATGACGCGATGATTGATTTTGATTGGGACACGATGAACTTAAAAGGGATGGATAAAGGGGGTAAAAAATGACGGAACATCCAA
Source organism: Candidatus Methanophaga sp. GoMg3.2 (assembly GCA_013180565.1). The sequence continues at coordinate 2,437 of QBUN01000322.1, forward strand.
CGGAATATGCTTATTTCCTCGGTTGTATTACGCCCAACAGGTATCCGGGGATAGAAGCGGCAACGAAGAAGATATTTAAAGAGTTTGGGATAGAGACGAAGGAGATGGTGGGTGCGTCGTGCTGTCCAGCGCCGGGAGTCTTTGGCTCTTTTGACATGCATACGTGGCTGCCGGTAGCAGCGCGGAATCTCGCTATTGCGGAAGAGATGGATCTCGAAATATATGTAACGTGTAATGGTTGTTACGGATCACTTCAGGAAGCAGACCATTTACTGAAAGGGAATCCAAAGTTAAAGGAGCAGACCAATAAGATATTAGGTGAATTTGGTAGAGAATTTAAAGGGACTACAAAAGTGAACCATTCAATTGTGGTTCTTCACGACTTTATTGGTTTGGACAAGCTGAAGGAGCGTATAACGAAACCGATGAACGATGTGAATGTAGCGGTGCATTACGGCTGCCATTTCCTCAAACCACGAGAGGTGCGTGGACACGGGTCTTCGGAAACTCCCTATATCCTGGAGGATCTTGTAAAGGTAACGGGTGCAAAAGACGTAGATTATAAGGATAAATTGATGTGCTGTGGTGCTGGTGGCGGAAACCGAACTGCTGACTCAGTTCAATCTCTGGAATGGATGCGTCAGAAGCTGGTGAGTGCGATGGAAGTAGGCTGTGATTGCATGGTTCATCCCTGTGCGTTCTGCCATTTGCAACTGGATAGAGGTCAAGCGGAGATGGAGAAGGCTTTCGGCGTATTCTTTAATTTCCCAATACTATTCGCCACGCAGTTCCTCGGGCTTGCAATGGGACTCAGCGAAAAAGAAGTGGGATTGGACGCACAAACGACTAAAATGCCAGAGAAATTACTAAAATAATATAAAATAGAAAAGAAAAAATATTTTTTTTCTTCTTTTTGTTTTGTTTAAGTGAGTTAAGAATGAATTTACCAGAGTTTTGTGGGTTTAGCTAGCACTGCTTTAAATTGTCCTTTTTTCTGCCTTACAGCACGTAAATCCTTCTCCTTTTCCGTTATTTTATTTATCAGTTCTGTCCTCTGATCCTCTTCCGCTGCACTTTTAAATTCAGTTACTAAATCGCCTATATCCTTTACCAATACAGCTATTTCTTCATCCTTTTCCTTTATTTCCTCATCTGGTACTACGCTCATTTTACATTACTACCTCCATTTATGTTATAAATGCAAGATATGATACTGCCAGCATTTATATCTTTCTATTTTAGCCTTTCAATACGATCTCTATATGGACATCTTTGGGTATGGGTATGCGCATAAGTTGCCGCAGAGCTCTTTCATCTGCTTCTATGTCTATCAACCGCTTATGTATGCGCATTTCCCAATGATCCCATGTAGGGGACCCTTCACCATCCGGGCTTTTTCTACACGGAACCTTCAGCTTCTTTGTGGGAAGAGGAATGGGACCAGACATTCTAACACCAGTGGTCTCAACGATCTTTTTTACTTGATGGCATATCTCATCCAATTTCATATGGTCTATACTCGATAGTTTTATCCGTGCCTTTTGATTCATTTTGTTCCCTCTTCCTGCTAGCCTTGCTTTATTTCTCCTTTAGGTCTATTACCATACCTGCAGCAACTGTTTGCCCCATGTCCCGGACTGCAAACCTGCCGAGCTGTGGTATCTCCTTTACACGCTCGATGACTAAAGGTCTTGTCGGTTTTACTTTTATGATAGCGGCATCGCCCGCTTTTATAAAGTCCGGGTTTTCTTCCACTGTCGCTCCTGTCTTAGGGTCCATCTTCTTAGTAATTTCTAGTATCGTAGCAGCGACCTGCGCAGTGTGGGTATGGAAAACCGGGGTATATCCAGCGGTAATTGCACTTGGATGCTGGAGTACAACTATCTGTGCCGTGAACTCATCAACAATCGTTGGCGGGTTATCCACATGCCCACAAACATCACCTCGCCTTATCTCTGTCCTGCTTATTCCGCGAACATTCCAGCCGATGTTGTCACCGGGGATAGCTTCTTCGATCTCCTCATGGTGCATCTCTATTGTTTTCACCTCTCCTTTCGCAGCAGGCGGGTTGAAGATCACGGTGTCTCCTTTCTTCATCTTTCCTGTCTCCACTCGCCCTACAGGCACGGTCCCTACACCGGTTATTGTATATACATCTTGCACTGGTATTCTAAGCGGAAGATTAACAGGCTTATCCGGCACTTTCATGAGGTCTAACGCTTCTAAAAGCGTAGGCCCGTCGAACCAGGTCTCTTTGTCACTCTTCTTCGTTAAATTCACACCATCAAGTGCGGAAACGGGAATAAAGATGACGTGCTCCTCCTTGTAGCCCACCAGCCCTAGAAGTGCTAGTAGCTCCTTTTTTAACTCCTCATAGCGCTTCTGATCGTAATTCACACGGTCCATTTTATTTATAGCTATGATCAACTGAGTCACACCCAAAGTTCTGGATAAGAATACGTGCTCCTTCGTCTGAGCCATTATACCGTCCTTAGCATCTACTACCAACACCGCTGCATCAGCCTGTGATGTCCCGGTGATCATGTTCTTTACGAAATCCCTGTGTCCAGGGCAATCCACAATCGTATAATAATACTTTTTAGTATCAAACCTTTGGTGGGCAACATCTATTGTTATTCCCCTCTCCCTTTCATCCGCCAAAGTATCCATCACCCAGGCATACTCGAAAGTCGCTTTTCCTATCTCTGCTGCCTTTTTCCTGTACTCTTCTATTACATGAGGATCTATCGCTCCTGCCTCTGTTAGCAACCGACCCAACAGTGTTGACTTGCCGTGGTCAATATGCCCAATCATTGCCAGATTCATATGCTCTTTCTCTGCCATCTTTTCCTTTTTCCTCCTTCTTCTTCTTCTAATCTGTAACCTATAAACTATCTCTTTTTTATCCTCTTTTACTATAGCTTAAATGTTTATTTCTATCTTATTTATTATTGTATGAGGTATTCAAATTTGTGATGGCACATTTTAAAGTTTGAACAAACAGGAAATGAAGCTTAAATCCGACTGTATCCCTTGCTTGGTAGAAAGGACAAGATATGAGTGTGATATGCTATTTGAGGATGATAGAGAAAAGATACTTGTGCTGAGGGATTTTATTGCTTTCCTTTTTGAGCATCTCGAAGGTGAACTGAACGCGCCTGTTTTTTTTGGCACCGCGAGGGAGAGATTATTAAAGAGGCGAAGTGGCGTGGAAGACCCTCATGAATTGGTAAAACGGCGAAGTAACAAAGTAGCAAAAGGGTTGCTTTTAGAAGCGTATACATTTTACAATGCGGCAAGAGATAAACTAGAAGCGTTGATACGGATAGCGGCAGCGGCGAATTCAATGGAATACGGCGTAAAAGGGTATTTATACAGCGATGAAATTTTTAGGCGCGATTTCTTGCGGACTTTAAACGAGAAACTTAATTGGGATAGGAGCGTGATTTTAGCTGCTATAAATAGCCGAGACCGGTTGATATATCTAACGGATAATGCAGGCGAGGTATTTTTCGATGTGTTTGTGATAAGGGAGTTGATAAAAATGGGTAAAGAGGTGATTGTGTCGCCGAAGAGCGCACCTGTTATAAACGATGCAACGATAGAAGATCTGAAGGAAGCGGGTATCTCTTCTTCCGAGGCGGGGTGTAAGATAATTCCAAGTGGCGCCTACATAGGTGTCTCATTAGAAGAAGCGGAGAGGGAGTTCATGGACGTGTTCAGCGATGATAGGTATCTGGTGATAGCGAAGGGGATGGGGAACTACGAATCAATATCGGAGTTCGAATCGAAGTTAGATCTGAACGGCCGGTTAATATACCTCTTCAGAGCGAAATGCGAACCGATAGCGGAGGATATAGGAGTAAGACGGGGCGAACTTGTTGCTAAATTCGTGTGAAAAAAAAAGAAGATGCAAAATAAAGAAGAGATCCTGTTCTCTGCGGCTGAGAACGAATTCAGAGAATCGCTGAGAGCGTTCCTTGAGGGCGTGGATGCGAAGAAGATAGAGCGTGAGATATATGAACGTGATTTTTATCCGCGGGCACTCTACGGTAAACTAGGCGATGCCGGCTTCTTAGCGCCCGTATTGCCGGTAGAATATGGCGGCAGGGGGAAATTGGTATATGAAGCGATATTAGCAGAGGAACTTGGTGCTGCTTGCGTGCCGCTCGCATGGATACATTCCACCTCCTCTTATGCATACGCAACGATTGCTCGATATGGTAACGAGGAGCAGAAGAGTATATATCTGCCTGCAATGAAAAGCGGTGCTAAGATCGGTGCGATTGCGATAACCGAGCCCGGAGCGGGAAGTGATGTGATGCGTATCAAGACAAGCGCAGAGCGAAAAGGCGATGAGTATCTGATAAGTGGAGAGAAAAGGAACATAACAAATGGTAGTAAAGCGGATGTCCTCTTAGTATGGGCGATAACAAATCCTGTGGTTGATCCGGCAAAGGGAATGAGCGTGTTCATTGTGGAATCAGACGCTAAGGGCTTTGAGGTGGAGCGTGATTATAAGCTACTGGGCGGGTTTCCGGGCACCGTAAATTCGTATCTCAGGTTTGATGATGTGCGAATACACGGTAAAGATATGCTCGGCGGCGAGAACGAAGGGACAAGAGTAATGTTCGATGAGTTATCTATTGAGCGAGCGTTATATGCCGCGATGTTAGTTGGCGAGGCGAGACCAATACTAGAACTCGCGGTAGGCTATTCACGGGATAGGGAGCAGTTCGGAACCGCGATAAGCCGATTTGAAGGGATAAGTTTCAAAATCGCGGACATGGCGACGAAGTTAGAAGCAGCTAAGTTGATGGTCTATCATACCATTAGGCTGATTGATGCGGGGTTCGAAGCAGAGCAGGAATCGGCGATGGCAAAGCTTCTTGCTTCTGAGGCGTTTTACGAAGTTGCGCATAACACTGTACAGATATTGGGTGGCCGGGGACTCACGGACGAATATCCCGCGGAATGGGCGTTCAGAATGGCGAGGTTGTCTATGATTCCCGCGGGCACAAATGAGATAATGCGGTTTATTATACAACGTGAGGTGTATAAGGGGTATAAGGGTAAGAAGGGGGGTTAAGACACTCTGCGGAAGATCCGACTTTTTCATGTTGTACTAATTTTATTCTCAAGATTGCAACATCTCGAAAGAGAAATTAAAGTGTGAAACTTTAACGTGTATTGTGAATATATATTCATATATGCCAGGGCGAAGACTGTGCAGGTGCGTAAGCGTCAAGCCAAATTTCCTCCTCTTCGAGCCGCGACGAGGGGAGAAAACGCCTAATCCGGAGGTCGGTGAAAGGTTGATATTGAAAGTGGAAGAACTGGAGAGCATAAGGCTTAAAGACTATCAGCAGCTAAGTCAGGAAGAAGCAGCGAAAAAAATGGGCGTTTCGCAACCTACATTCCATCGAATAGTAAGTGAAGCCCATCGAAAAATAGCAGAAGCTTTTGTTGAAGGGAAAGCAATAAGGATAGGAGGCGGTAATTACGTAATATCGAGTGCTAATAATGAAACGCATGTGCCCCTTCCGAAAGGGTCTCCTGACTGGAAAAGAGGGAGGCATGGGCGTGGTGGAGATCCTCTGGTTTCATCATAGCCTATAATCTTTATATACGTATATGAATATATATTCACATAAGGAAAAAAAATCAAAATCTGTAGGGAGAAGGTGAAAGATAAAGATGAAGATATGCATAACTGCAACAGCAGGAGATCTGAATGCGCAGGTAGACCCGAGGTTCGGAAGGTGCCAATACTTTGTGATCGTAGATTCGGAGACAATGGCGTTTGAAGCGATGGCGAACGAAGCGATTGCCGCACCGGGTGGAGCGGGAATTCAGG
>QBUN01000321.1 GCA_013180565.1 Candidatus Methanophaga sp. GoMg3.2
AGAACAATTACGAAGTGATTGAATGGGCATAGTGCGTTCATGTGTCAATGCGTGAGTTCATTGGTGTGCTGATCATCACGAACTCAGCTTCGTCTTGGATTGCATTTCTCGTGGAAATCTGTGTGCTCTTCTGGTTATCAAAAAGCTAAAACGAATTTGCGATTTTTCAGCTATTTACCAATTCTTTCACTTTCTGCGCTATATCCACAGCATTCATAACGGATGTGCCAACAAGTAAGGCGTCTGCACCCGCATCGAACATCCGTCTTGCGTCTTCCGTATTATTTATTCCACTCAGAGCAACTAAAGGTACATCGTCCGGTATCTTCTGTTTAACTTCCGGTGCAATGGCCTCAAAAGTTGCCAGGGTCACATCAAATGTATCTAAGTCGCGATTGTTTATGCCGATTAACGATGATGATGAAATGCCCGTTAGGTCGGCATCAAGAATCTTGTCTTTCGATTCGCGATCTATCTCGATAAGGGATTCTATACCCAATGAGGATGCTTTCTTTGCCAGCTCCTTCAATTTTTCCACCGTTAAGAATCTCGCTATTAACAATATCGCATTTGCACCACAAGCATAGGATTCGTAGACCTGAAACTCATCGAAGATGAAGTCCTTTCGCAATACAGGCAGGTCAACATTAACTTTTACGGTTCTTAAATCGTCTAAACTGCCGGAAAACGCTTCGTCCGTCAGAACGGATAGCGCACATGCGCCGCCTTCTTTCATTTTGCTCGCTGCTTCAGCAGCTTCTATTACTACGTCCTTTCCTTCCGTTTTTAAGCCTCTTCGTTTTACTTCTGTAATGACCGGTCGTTTCCCTAAAGCTTTAGCCGCTAATATTGCGTCTTTTATGTTCCTTCGTTCTTTTAGCTTTCTAAGGGTCTCTCGTTTCCTATTTAGTATTTCTTCTACCATTTCATCGTTGTATATAAAGTATAACTTCTACCTATAAATTTAATTTAGGACGCAGATTTACACGGATTTACACGGATTTAATTTCTTCTGCGTTAATCAGTGTTAATCTGAGTCAATAATTAATTTTGGTTTGTTCGCTATCCACCAACTCTTTCACTTTCTGCGCTATATCCGCAGCATTCATAATGGATGTGCCAACAAGTAAGGCGTCAGCACCCGCATCGAACATCCGCATTGCGTCTTCCGTATTATTAATTCCACTCAGAGCAACTAAAGATACATCGTCAGGGATCTTCTGCTTGACTTCCGGTGCAATCGCCTCAAAAGTTTCTAGGGTCACATCAAACGTATCTAAGTCGCGATTGTTTATGCCTATTAACGCAGATGATGAAATGCCCGTTAGATCGGCATCAAGAATCTTGTCTTTTGATTCGCTATCTATCTCGATAAGTGATTCTATACCCAGTGAGGATGCTTTCTTTGCCAGCTCCTTCAATCTTTCCACAGTTAAGAATCTCGCTATTAGTAATATCGCATTTGCACCACAGGCATAGGATTCGTAGACCTGAAACGAATCGAAGATGAAGTCCTTTCGCAACACCGGCAGGTCAACATTAACTTTAACACTCCTTAAATCGTCTAAACTACCGAAAAATGCTTCGTCTGTCAGAACGGATAGCGCACATGCGCCGCCTTCTTTCATTTGGCTCGCGGCTTCCACAGCTCCTATTACTACTTCGTTCCCTCCGGCTTTTAAGCCTCTTCGCTTTACTTCTGTAATGATCGGTCGTTTTCCTGATGCTTTAGCCGCTAATATTGCGTCTTTTATGCTTCTTCGTTCTTTCAGCTTTCCAATGGTCTCCCGTTTCCTATTTATGATTTCTTCTACCATTTTTTCTCTTTCTCAAAATTTTGTATAGGGTTATTCCTTTTTTGAATAAAAAATCCCGTAGGATGACCACATTCTTTAAAAGTAAAGAAGAGTTTTATTTATAAAAAGTTTGTTTAATTCATTGTTTACTATGAAATGTCAGAGCCTGCATTTAGATATAAGGTGATTGGACATGTTAAATGAAGCAGATACAAGAGCAAAATTTATTGATCCCCCACTTCATGCATTTGGAGGGGTGTTATGAGCTTCCTGCTGGCGAAAATTTTAGTCAAAATCCTTCTTTTAGCTTTGATTCCTATCTTATTAGCGATTAGATTCAGCTGGGATGCTATTCTTCCCATTATTATCTACCTTCAATTACTGCTAATCTGGGCACAAGCGGAGATAGGGCTAAGGCAACATGTCCTGTTATCAGCACAGTTTGACCCTTTTTTTGATGTAGAATTAATCAAAAAAAGAGTTGTAAATGCTCATTCGTACAATATATATGTCCGTAACACGAGTAAAAATCCTGCTTACAACATCAGAGTAGGGCGAATTTTGTATGAAAATAAACCTATGCCCCCTGATAACTGGCGTAAAGTTTCCTCGGAGCTTATAAGCAGTTTAGCACCTGACCAAAAACTTTTACTTTGTTCTCTTAATGAAGATATTGTTAAAAATGATCCAACCATTGAAGTTTCTTATTCCAATCATTTGGGTGATTTGAGAGAAATTTGCATCGAGTTCTTTAGGGACGAAAAACTTTTTCTCACCCCTAGAAAGGTGCAAGCGCCAGGTATTCTTCTTAACACAATTGAAGGCTTAACTTTATTTCTAAATGAAATGTATATTAGGAGGCATCTAGGGTTAGGGTTGAGAGCATCTAAAATAGACAAAGGAAAAGTCAAGAAAAGATTGAAATAATACACCGAAAACGTTTTCACTGCGCAAACCGAATAAACGCCTCCAACTTCTCTGCCGCCTTCCCTTCTTCCAATATTGCCTTTGCAATTTCAAACCCTTCTTTTATGCTTGCTGCTTCGTCAGCGGCGAAGATAGCCGTAGCGGCATTCAGTAAAACGACATCCCGCCTTGCTCCAGCTTCACTGCAACTCAATATATTCTGCAATATCTTCGCACTCGCTTTCCTATCTCCACCTGTAATTTCATCTGGCGATGCCGGTTCCTGACCAAATTTGGATGAAGCCTTTTTTTACCTTTACCGATATCTATTTATACTGTCAGCCGAAACATTTAGTTATTCTTTTGTAGTCTGAAATATGCAAGAAAGACCGCATTTTTGGGAAACAGACAAAAAATATGCCAGGGTAGTTATGATGCTTATTCCTGTCATACTCGGTATAATTACGCTTGTTCTCCCAATCGCCTTAGAAGAAGAAAAGCATCTTTCTCTCGAAGTTATTGAAAATAAGGCGCTAATAAGCGTTGATCAGAAGATTAGAGAAGAAATCACTATCTCATACAATGACAAGGTTGTGGAAAGACTTTTTTTGCTAACGGTGAAATTTGTGAATGACGGGGATTTTGGTATCAACGGTAAAACGGATATTATTGAGAATATAGAGATATCACTTCGAGAGGATAATTGCAAAATCCTAGGCGAACCAGAAATACTAGAAAATCCAAGTGACATTAAACTGGCGTTCTATCCAGCAATGGACCAAAAAACAGTCAAATTTGACTTTGATTTGATGAACCCCCATGATTACTTTCTTATGGACATCCTTTATACTGCTAATGCACTAGCCTGTCTAAAAGACCCTTTACATGCCAAAATAGTTGACATAAAAGACATTGAAATTCGTAGTAAAACAGAATCTGGTGAAAAAGAACTGGGAATAAACTTAATGTTGATTATACAAGGCTTTATTCTCGTAGTTATAGGCCTATTTGGACTATATGAAAGAAGATTTAAGCTCATGGAAAAGACCACGAGAAAGGTTTTTTCCTATAAAAACACATTCCTATTTTATGCGGCTATTGGATGTGTTTTCTTTTATATGGGATTCTGGGGAATCGCTTCCCCCTTGGACTATCCAGGTGAATTGTTCTTTGGGAGTAATCCTCTTCTCATTATATGGGGTATGGCCATTTTTATGAGTATTTTTATTTTTGCATTCATTGTAAGGGACATGTTTTTTGCTCGTAAAATTGCTTAATTCACAAAAGCAAGAGGACTAAAAAATCGCTAAAAAAACTTCGGTTAATACAGCATTAAATGACCGCCGTCCAAAAGCTCGCTTCAAACGGGTTTCGTTTGTACCAATAACGTTATTTAATCTTCCACCCTTTCGATAAGCCGCATCATTTTCTCACTTAGCGAACCGAATAAACGCCTCCAACTTCTCTGCTGCCTCCCCCCCTTCCAATATCCCCCTCGCAATTCCAAACCCTTCCTCTATGCTAGTTGCTTCGTCAGCGGCGAAGATAGCCACAGCCGCATTCAATAAAACAACGTCTCGTTTCGCTCCCTCTTCCTTGCAACTCAATATATCCTGCAATATCTTCGCACTCACTTTCCTATCGCCACCTGCAATTTCATCTGGCGACGCCTGTAGCAGCCCAAAATCCACGGGTTCTATGTAATACGTCTCTATCTCACCATTTTCCAGGTGCGACACCTTCGTCCGCCCTGAGATAGAAACCTCGTCCACGCCCGGCTCGCCATGCACCACTAACGCCTTCTTCAGTCCTAATATACGAAGTACTTTCGCTATCTTCTCTGTTACAGCAGCATCGTAAACGCCAATGAGTTGATGCGTTGCATTTGCAGGATTCGTTAACGGGCCCAGAATATTGAACACCGTCCTCATACCCAGCTTCTGTCTCACTTCCATCACGTTCTTCATCGCCTTATGGTGTAGGGGTGCGAACATGAACCCAATCCCAATCTTCTCGATGCATTCCTCTATCTTGCGAGGCGGTAAAGCCAGATTCGCACCTAATTCCTCTATTACGTCAGCGCTACCACATTTTGACGTTACAGACCGGTTACCATGTTTCGCTACGGGCACTACGCAAGCAGTAATGAACGCGGCAGTAGTAGAGATGTTGAACGTTTTTATTACATCGCCGCCAGTCCCGCAAACGTCCACACTCTTCTCCACTTTCGGTTTTATTTTTAGTGCCATGTCGCGCATGACCCGTGCAAAAGCGGCTATTTCATCTTCGGTTTCGCCTTTCGTCCGTAAAGAAGCTAAGAACGCAGCAGTTTGTAGCTTCTCCGCTTCGCCGCTCATTATCGTTCGCATAGCAGCTTCTGCTTCTTCCGCACTTAGGTCCTTTCTATCCACAAGTTTGCCGATATATTGTTCGAGCATTTTTCTTCATTCCTAAATACCGTTTAAGTCATCGGGTTCTTTCTTCACTTTTTTATTTGCGTTTTTCATCGCTTTAGACTCTTCAATTCTAATCTCCGATGGCTTAAGAGGTATGCAATATTACTACGGTTATTTAATAGTATACAATTGAGAAATTAAAAGAATAAAGATAAAAAACAATGTTTGACTGTGAAGGAGAGAAAGAGCAATGCCAATCAGAATAACAAAATGATGAAAATGAACCCATCGCTCGACCCAGCGGAGTCGGCTTATCAGCCGATTGCAACGAAGCTAAAATCCATCTCTTGGGAAGAATTCGAAATCGTAACCGCGAGCCTCGTCTCGGAAATAGGGTTTTGTGACGTCCACAGACTCACCCGCGGTAGTCAACAGGGTAAAGACATCATTGGGACTTGGGAAAGCCGATTTGTTCTAGGTCACCGCGTCCCTTTTAGGTTTCAATGCAAACACAAACAAAAGGCATCTTACCTGAGAAAGAAGGACCTTGGAGATAGCCTAACAGATTTCCTCCTACAAAGCAGAGATGAGGTCCTTGTTATAGTCACCAATGGTCAGCTAAGCAATGATCTTATAGACCAGATGGACAATGCCGCTGACAAAGGAGTCTATGCCATCTGCCAGAATCAGCTCATCCGATTAATCACTTCATGCCCAGAAACTGCTGAGGCTTTTCTTGGACTAACACCTGACTTGCGCGAGTCGACGAGGCAGTTCTTCGAGGTAAGAGATTGGATTGAGGCTATCTGTAGCAATGCAGCATCGAGCGACTTCAAGGTGACATTGCATCGCTTCTGGACCGATCCATACACGTGGTTCTTCCACCAAGACACGACTGGGAGACTACACAGACAATGGACGACTTCCGGGGGTGAATTCCGTCTGAGCTGCCAAAACTCTAGCCTAGAGATCCAGGATGTCTCCGGCCTGACGCTGACTTTGATAGACAGAAAGCCTCTGCCTGAGTTCGCGATCATAAACACGACACCCAAAGGCGGACAAAGCCTAAAACGGGTCAGTATCAATCTCTCTGATAACCTGGGCAGCTTTGATCTGAGCCCGGATGATGCGTATTTGGCGCCTGGCGAAAGTTATAACTGTCTAATTGATTTCCGGCCGGTGGATCCAGGAATCTACACGTTCCAAGTCCGTTGGGAGGGTGGAGGCGGGTCAAAAAGAATTCGAGAGAGCGATATCTACACGATTATCTCATTGCCCGATCCACTTCCCGCGAGTTACGTCGACTTGCTCGTATCTTGCCCCCAGAGTCTTATTATTATCGAAACCCTATTCTGTATGTCTCCCGAAGAACGACTAGAGAAATTCGGGAGCCAAGGCAGCGATCTATTCCTCTTTAGGAAGAAGTCTGGAGAACTTGTCATCAAGTATTGCCGCAAAACAGCCACAGAGCGCAGTATCTCAAACATGAAGGAAATACCTGTTGACCACCCTCTCGCAAGCATCCTAGTCGCTGAGAGCAATTCCGCGACAATAGTTCGTTATTACCATTTACTTGATTGTAAAGATTGGGCTGATGAGTGGCTCGACCGTTCCGGACCTCGTGCTCAGTTGTCAAGAGCAGTGTCACTTAAGACCAACGGTGCTGATGTTAGGCTGATCCAAGATGCGCTGTTAAAAGCACACGAGCGGGTCCCGTGGCATCCAAAGCTCAATACAACCTATGCCGCCATATATTACTCCTTGGGCTATCGAGGTTACGCTCAGTTCTACATGGGCATTGCATACACCGCATCACCGAACAATCCAATCGTTGCTGGTATGCACTTCCTTCTCCAAACGGCCATCAGAAAACACCCGGTCCAGTCAACATACACCAAGTCATTAGATGGCATGGCCGAACAAGGTTTCTTACGCATAATTTCTCTTGCCAACACCGGTGTAACCCGCTTTCCCAAAAGCTACGGGGATGCTGCGCGTGTCGCTTTTCCAGATAACCCTGAAATGCAAGATAGCTGGATGAACCAATGCTGGTGAGTTGTCTCTTCAAGTCGGTCATCTAGACTCGCTAGCCTTTATATTGGGGAAATGCATATAAACCGATTTCTTATTTCATTCATGGGATTTCCCGCAATTTGGTGATTTGTTTCTCTTTCTGCTGAGATTTTTACAGTTTCTGCCGTCATTTCGTTCTCAAAAAAGTTCCGATGTAAAGCATTTGCGTCACCAAAAGATATGGCAATCACTGTTTCCGCTCACCCTTACAAGGGTATCCCCCCTGCCATGCCACTCTAACTTCAATCCCCTTTTAGCAGCTACCATCTTGACTGTCAAGGCAGTCTCCCTCATAGCTTTTAATTAACTTTTGGACAAAATGGGTAGAATATCTCCTTTTTGTTTCTTCCTGATACCCATCTAATATTTTAACAAAATCATCCACAGATTTCACTTTTATATTACCTCCCTTCACGGCATGAAGGATTATATCGCCCGCAGTTAGAACCAAGATCTCCTTATACGGGGGATGGTGCCGAGGAAGATAGATCACTGCATGATCCTCGGAAATCACGTTTTTTATTCCCGTGTTTTTCGCATGAGCCATTATCAGCGCATCTGCATAGTGAATTTCGCCGATTAGCGTTGAAAGATATGAATTTGTAGTCAATTCAACAGCATCATTTATATCTCTTTGAGAAGGTCTTATAAATTTCATGAACCCCGCCTCCAACCAATTTCTGATATTTTTTCTTGCTTTTTGATCTGAAATTTCTTTTTCGATTTCACTTAGCAAAATGACTTCGTCAAAAATATCTTTCAAGAGATCCTTTCTTTTATAATCCACCCAGTCCAGTAGGAAACAGGTATTAATAATGCCCTTCATTTTTCAACTATCAAGAAAATATCTGCTTTTTTCCGATGCACGTTGATGACATCTATTGGAACTCCTGCGTTATCCGCTGCGATATGAAGGTTTCCAGTGTCCAAAAGGTAGAATAATCCTTTTTGTAGCCTCTTAGGCAATTTTGAGATGTATTCCCAGTTTACGTTCTCTCTCATCTCTTTTCGTATTTTTTCCAGCTTATATCTCGCTATAAATTCTCTAATCGCTTTTTCGGTTATCGTCTCTATATCTAATCCCGTATCCTTAGAGATGAAC
>QBUN01000320.1 GCA_013180565.1 Candidatus Methanophaga sp. GoMg3.2
ATCTTCTCGAATTCCACACGCATTAGCTTAAAAAGCCTCTCCTTCTCTTCCACGGACCTACAAAAGTTCTCAATAGAAAAGGCATATATTGTGAGTTGCTTTACTCCTGCCTCAAAACACCACTCAATCACCTGTTCAGTTATTTCTGCGCCATAGAGATAACCCTCTTCTGTTGAAACGCCTATCTTCTTCGCGTATCTTCTATTCCCATCCATGATTATCGCTACATGCTCGGGCAGACTCCGCTCCCGTACTTCATCAGCCAGCAATTTCTCGTATTCTCCGTAAGCTCTATCCTGGATCCAGTTGCATACGCTCGCAGCTTTACGCAGTCTCGAGATCTTCACGCTATTCTTTCCTCTCTTCATATCTCCCCTTTTACGCCCCCACACTGTTTCCGAAGTCCAGTATCTTTGTCTTCAGTTCAGAAAGCTCGACAAGAGTTGCACATCCTGCGGTAGGATTTATATCACGCTTTTTTTGATATGGCGTTTGCGATTGCCATGTCCCCGAGTTTATAAGTAGCACGTTCCGGTATTTAGAAACGCCAACGGTATGGGTATGACCACAATGGAATATATCAGGAACCTGGTCAATTACACCATAATCATGCCCGTTGGGAACAATAGAAATGTTTGTTCCATAGATTGGAGCAACATGCCGCCTTCTAAGCATTTCTACCATTACCTCTTCCGGCTTTGAATAGCTCAGCCGGGATATGGAATTAACGAAATCATCATAGGATTGACCATGATATATCAGTACCAGCCTACCTCCAATCTGTATATAAGAGGGACTGCTAACAAAGCAAGTATCGTCAGGGAAGAGCTTCTTGAGGTCTTCGGGTAATGGTGGCTGTGGCTCGGCACTCCTAACAGCATCATGGTTCCCAGGAGCTATAATCACATGTATATGCCGGGGTAGATCATGAAAATATCCCGCTGCCACTTTATATTGCTCTTTAACATCGGTAATAGACAAATCCTCGTCCTGACCGGGATACACACCTATGCCATCTACAATATCGCCAGCAACAACCAGATAGGCGATATTGATACTTTCTGACTGCTCTTTTAGCCACTGCGCGAAACTGTCCCAGACATCATCCAGAAATGTGGTACTTCCTACATGCAGATCAGAGATAAATACCGCATGCACAGGCTCTGGCTTTGCCATTTCGGACAGTGGCAGAGATAATTGCGATTTTGTTGAATGGATAGGCACATCAGGATAAACTATCCGATTGGCAATTAAATACTGCCCTTCATATAAAGAACCCGTAACGCCGATAACCTCATCAGGTATAACCTCCTCTTGATGTGTCAGGATTACCGACATATTACCTGAAGGGTCTTCTAAGTCCACACGGGTATTTCCCTTCGCCGTTTTGTTTATAGAAGAGACCATCCCCACTATAGATACCTCTTCCTTTACGCGCCGATTTTTTATATACCGTATCTGCCCGCAGCTTATCCGCCTTTTTATTAGCTTGCTTAATCGCTCGTATCTGTTGACGAAATGCGGTAAGAAATCTTTGTGGTCTATGCCGTTGCCCTGATCAAGGAACGTTTTTATTATTGTTGGTGCTTTTGGATGCATCCGTAGTTGGGACTCTTCCTCGCCCACATTTATTTTTTCGATAGACGCGACTATCTGCTGTGGCGAAATAACAAAAATCGCGGGGTCTAACGAATTGGTCACGCTTTCGGCGATCTCATTTATCCCGAAGCTTTTGCATTTATAATTAGTGAGTATTTCAATTGCCTCTGGCTGGACCTGCAGCCCCAAATCGGCAAACGTCTTTACTATTTCTATTTCCCTCTGCCGCCCATCTCTATCTGAGAACATTTCGCTCATTCATTCATTGTTTATGCACTTGGTAAGGCGTTCTTCATACAGCATAGTTTATTTTTTTACTTTACTTACAACCATTCCTTAAGCTTTGCTTCTAAATATGGTTTTGGCAAAGCACCTTGTATAACATCCACCGGCTCGCCATTTTTAAAGATGAACATTGTAGGTATAGCCATAATAGCAAAATCCGTGGCTACTTTTGGATTCTCGTCCACGTTCAGTTTCCCAAACACGACTTTACCCGCGTATTGCTTCGCTAACTCTTCTATTACCGGTGCGATCGTTTTGCATGGGCCACACCAGGGCGCCCAGCAATCCACAACGATCAGTGAACTTTTTCTTACTGCATCCATAAATGTCTCGTCAGTTAACACAAGAGGATAATCAATAATCCCTTCTTTTTGCTCTTCCCCTTTGGCCTTTATCCTTTCTTCCATCTCACGCATCTTTCTCTCCTTTATCTGCTCTATTTCCGCTTCTTCCGCGTTCACAATCCCCGAAAAATCCCTTTTCTCTTCCATAATCATACCGCCTTCTCTGTATCTGTATGTATAAGTGATCTGATTAAAAAGATTTAGATGGGAGTTTTGATACGATTTTGCATATAACGTAAGGAAGTTT
The DNA here is from genome assembly GCA_013180565.1 of Candidatus Methanophaga sp. GoMg3.2. The sequence continues at coordinate 2,476 of QBUN01000320.1, forward strand.
TGTACCGTATTGTGGTTGCCACATAACGGTCATCGCCATCGTCGTATGATAGGCATACCGCAGGGACCGTGCAATACGGCTTTTTTGTAGCCCCCTGTTTGCTATAGTAATCATTCTCCGCATGATCTGCGAGGTCACACTACTCTTCGAAGAGGGCATAGTTATGTTTATTCTTTTCCTATTTAAATAAATTTAAGTGTTTTGTATTATCGAAGTGCTGAATTTATCACTTTGATTCACGGTTTGGTTTAGTAGGGATAGGCGTTGAAAAGGCTTTCTCTACCGAAGGCCGGTGGATGGCGTTGTAAGTGCAGAAAGGGATTATACGGTGGTCGGGCGTGGCGTAATGGATGCCGCATCTCTTTACCCGTTCTAGATCAAAATTATACATATCCATGAAGTGCATAGCGCCGATAAAAAGCGTTTTACGATGAAAAATCGCAAGAGAATCGCGATTGCCTACCCCCAATATGCTAGCGAGCAAACTGGTAGCATCAACACCTTCTGGCCCCTTGTCCTTATCTACAAACTTCCTCAACGAGACTATTAGCCTTGCTGCGGTTTTTAGTTTGCTTATTTTCGTGCCATCCAGCCCACCGGTAGATTCTTTTAAGAACTCCATGAAGCCCTCAACGTCCATGAATTCTGTTATTGGGATTAACTTCCCCTTTTCCACAAAGACATATGTCGCGGCACCGCAATGTGGATGCGCCGTGAGTTCTAGCTGAGGTTCACCCTTCCAACCCTCCACGAAATATGAGATAGGGGCGACAAAAGGTACGGGATAAAAACTCTCACGCGGTATTTCGCCGTCTGTTTGCTCTTCCAGGAGATTTATGAAATCAGGAATAGTTATTCTGCCCTTCTTCCTCTCTGATTCATCCACTCTTCCCTCGAACGAGATGGGTTGTGCGTTCACACCTTTTACAACATCCAGGTTCTTAGCCGCAAATCGCACTATGTCGCCTATTTGATCGTCATTCACACCTTTCATGAGCGTGGGTACAAGCACCACACTGTTTAATCCACCCCTCCCACAGTTCTCTATTGCTTTTAACTTCGTCTTTAAGGCAGGTATGCCGCGCAATATTTTATACGGCTCTTCTGTCACACCATCAAACTGTAAATAGACAGTATGCAATCCCGCTTCCGCTAAATCACGACAGAACTGTTCACTCTTCGCCATTGCTATTCCATTTGTCGCTACCTGAACCTGCGAGAAACCAAGATCTCGTGCCATTTTCACTATATCCACAAAACCGTCTCTTATTGTTGGCTCGCCACCTGCAAACTGCACCGCCGGACAGGGTGGCACCTCACTCCGGAGCATTTTCATCATCTCCTCTAACTGTTCCATAGTCGGCTCGTAGAGGTAACCAGAGACAGCGGCATTTGCAAAGCAGGTCGGGCAGCGTTGGTTACACCTGTTCGTGAGGTCTATAAGAGCAAGCATTGTGGAGCTCTTATGCTCGGGGCAGAGTCCGCAATCAAAAGGGCAGCGCTTGTCCGTCTCTGTGAGTGTGATTCCGGGTTTGCCATCATATCGCCACCTTGCGAATTTGCGATATAGTTCGGCGTCTGACCAATATACGTCATCGAATTCGCCATGCTTCTCACACCGCTTCTTTATCAGTATCTTTCCTTCCTCTTCATACACTTCTGCTTCTATCACTCTGAAACATACAGGGCATAGCGATTTTGTTTTCATCTTTATCCTTTTAGCAGCCGTTTCATCCATTTCCAATATCTTATGGCGTGATGACAATATATAATTAACTGAAATATAAAACATCGGGAGAAGCAGAAGAAGCTGAAATCAAAGAAATTTTTGGCGCTTTGCTTTGAAAGGTAAAGAAGAAATTAAATCAGTGTAAATCCGCGTCCTAAACTAAATTAAGTATGTAGAGGTTATACTTTAGTATACAACAAGAAGATGAAGAAAGACCTGCCAACCGCAATAGAAGTCGTAGAAGGTATAAAAAATGGATCGCTATCGTGTGAGGACTTACTATCGAATATCTATGAGCGCATAGAAAGGAGCAAGCTAAATTGTTATATTACTCTAAACAAAGATGCTGCTCTTGAAAAAGCTGTAGAAGTGGATAAGCGGCGGAATGAAGGAGAGTATGGACAGAAGAAACTGCTTGGCGTGCCCATAGCCATCAAAGATAGCATCACTACAAAGGGTATTCAAACCACATGTGCATCATATATTCTTACCGGTTATGTTCCACCCTACGATGCAAAGGTAATAGAAGCGTTAAAAGAGGAGGGGGCGATAATCATAGGTAAAACGAACATGGACGAGTTCTGTATGGGGACGTCCACAGAAACAAGTTATTACGGACCAACGAGAAACCCGCATGACCTCAGCAGGGTCCCGGGTGGCTCTTCGGGTGGTAGTGCAGCGGCAGTAGCGGCCGGTGAAGCCGTTATAGCGCTCGGTTCTGATACCGGTGGCTCCATCAGATGTCCTGCATCATTCTGCGGCATCGTGGGCCTGAAGCCCACTTATGGATTCGTATCCAGGTACGGACTTATTGCATATGCCAATTCGCTGGAGCAGATAGGTCCAATGGCATCAACTGTGACCGATGCGGCATTGCTGTTAGAAGTTATTTCGGCGAAGGATGAGCGGGACAGCACACAGGTAAAGCTAGATAATAACGCATCTACGAATTACCGCTGCTCTTGGCTGAACGACGGAAGAAGCGACACGATAAGAGGCATGAAGATTGGGGTACCAAAAGAGTTCATCGAGGGCGTTTCGCCGGAAGTTGGAAAAGCAGTGTGGGACTCAGTGCATAAATTCGAGGAGCTTGGTGCTACATACGAAGAGATAAGCATGCGGAACCTGAAATATGCACTTGCTTCTTATTACCTCCTTGCGATGTCCGAAGCGTCATCGAATCTCGCTCGGTTTGATGGGCTCAGATACGGACTCCGATCCGGCAAGGACGAGGACTGGCACTCTACTTTCTCGCGTATACGAGCCGAAGGATTTGGCGAGGAAGTAAAACGGCGGATAATTCTTGGCACTTATGCTCTCTCAGCAGGCTATTACGGTAAATACTATTTGAAGGCGTTGAAAGTGCGCACATTGATAAAAAACGAATTTGAAGATGCATTGAAAACGCATGATATACTAGCGATGCCAACGATGCCCTTTGTCGCTTTTGAGCTTGGCGAGAGGATAAAAGACCCGCTTTCGCTTTATCTCGCGGATGTTAATACGGTTTCAGTCAATCTGGCGGGAGTTCCATCTATATCCATTCCCTGCGGGTCTTCCAATGAGCTGCCGATAGGCCTGCAGCTCGTGGGTAAGTATTTTGATGAGGATGTGATATTGAAAGCGGCTTTATCGGTTTAGTTAGTTATTTTTATAACCACAGGATTACACGGATTTTTACTAACCGCAAACAAAATAAATTAAACACGATGAAAAAGATAACGGAGCTGAATGCAGTTATTATAACAAATGAAGCACTAAAAGAGACACTGGAGAACATAGGCTGGAAGACGTTCATTTCTGAGATAAAACGCGGATTTGAACAAAGCGCTTTAGGGCAGGTAGTAGTGCCTGCGAAGGTGTATGTTGATACTGGTGTGTCAGATATGAGATGCATGCCTGCGTATCTGCCACGATACAACCCCAAGTATTGCGGTGTTAAGATTATTTCAGTTGCACCTGCGAACAAAAAGCTTGGTTTGCCTACGGTACTGGGCGAATATCTACTCCGAGATGCCAAAACGCAGCAATTGGTAGCGATAATGCAGGCTGAGGAGATGACCGCATATAGAACCGGAGCTGCTACCGGTGTTGCTACCGAAGCATTATCGAGGTCTGATTCCAAAACACTCGGTATAATCGGAACAGGAAAACAAGCTTATTATCAGGCTAAGGCAATATTGACTGTGAGAGATTCTATTGACAGAATAAAAGTGTTTAATAGATCAGAACAACGAGCGAGAGATTTTAGCGCGAAATATGAACCCGAATTTTGTGTTGATATAGCGGTTGTCAATCTGGAAGACGCGGTGGATTCTGATATAGTTACAACGGTAACTCCTGCAACTGAGCCTTTTATTTACTCTGATCAGATAAAGCCGGGGATGCATCTTAACGGTGTAGGTGCAGACTCGAAGACGAAGATCGAATTTGATCCGAAAGTGCTGAAAAATGCCAGGATATTCATTGATGACTTTTCGCAGTGCGTGCATTCGGGCGAGCTATACCGTGGATTGGAGAAGGGAATAGTTGCAAAAGGGGATTTGATTTCTCTGGGTGATGTATTGCTCGGTAAAGAAAAGGGTCGGACAAGCAAAGACGATATAACTTTCTTCAAGTCTACGGGCGTTGCATTCCAGGATTTGATTACTGCGATAATGGTTTTTGAAGGAATGCCAGACAAGAACAAAACAAAATAGAATAATGACATAGATTAACGCTGATTAACGCAGAAGAAATAAAATCCGTGTAAATCCGCGTCCTAAATTAAATTTATTTATGGGTAGAAGTTATACTTTCTATACAATAAATCAGAACCGATGGTAAAGAGAGCAGACTTAAAAGGAGACCGTTTTTACAAAAGTGCGAAAGAGTTGGGTTACCGCTCTCGTTCCGCATTTAAACTGTTGCAAATAAACACTAAGTTCGGGCTGATAAGAGCGGGAGATGTCGTACTTGATCTTGGTGCTGCACCCGGCGGCTGGACTCAAGTTGCATACGGGTTAGTTGGCGATAGCGGGCTGGTATTAAGTGTTGATTTGCAGCCGATGGAAAACATAGCGGACATAGTGATATTGAAAAGCGACATAACAAAGGAGCAGGAGACATTAACGGCTATCAAAGCTGTGTTGAAACGAAAAGGGCACGAGTTAGTGGATGCTGTGATCTCGGACCTATCACCGCAATTGAGTGGAACTAAAGATTACGACCAGTTTCGCTCCTCTGAACTGAGCACTTCCGCGTTGAATATCGCTTCTGCAGTACTAAAAGATAATGGCAACTTCGTTACGAAGATATTTCAAGGGGCTTACTATAACGAATTCTATAAGTCCGTGAAGGTGAAGTTTCGGTATGCCAGGGCACATTCGCCTGCTGCGTCTCGTAAGGGTAGTGCGGAGATGTATGTGATAGGGAAAGGTTTTTCTGTGCGGAAACAAAAAAAAGGGTAGTAGTTTAGCTAACCACACGATTACACAGATTTCCACGAGATAACAATCATTGGAATTAGGTTTTCTGTACTTTCAAGTTTTAGTTATAATGCCACAAGTATCAAGAGATTTTATCTACGCAAATATGTGGATTTCCACTTACCAATTAATTATCCCAATTCAAAAGGGGGATCATCACCCCTTCGGCTGTGCGGCTTCGCACGCACCGCCTTCAGGGCAACGCCCTCGTGAGGTGACATATAAGTGGTAAAGTAGAAAGCAGTTACAGTGACTTCAGAAGGCGAAAGCCGATGCTGACGACGTGGCGGTGGGGGTAGCTGCTGCCGCGATAAGCAGACCGGCAGTACCTGGCGTTGCTGCCCCCGACGCCCCAGCTACCACCGCGGACGACCCGGCTGGCGCCATCTCCTTCCCATGCACTGCCGTCAGCAGGAGCGCCGTCATAGCTATCATGCCTGCTATCC
>QBUN01000319.1 GCA_013180565.1 Candidatus Methanophaga sp. GoMg3.2
CTTGCATGTAATTTCAATAAGTGGTAGTTGATATAGTTATTTCGTGACGCCCCCTAAGGGTTGTATTACAAAACCCTTTAACAATTGTTCAATATGCAGGAAACAAAATTAATCCCAATAGCAAAACCAGTTATAGGCAAAGAAGAGATACGGGCTGTCGAAGAGGTATTAAGATCAGGAATGCTCGTGCAAGGGAAAAAAGTAGAAGAATTCGAAAGAGCTTTCTCCGATTACATCAACGTTACTCATGCAATAGCAGTTGCTAACGGAACAATCGCTCTTGATGCGGCACTTAAAACATTAAGAATTAAACAAGGGGAGGAGGTCATTGTTCCTTCCTTCACTTTCATATCTACCGCAAACTCAATTCTGTTCCAGAGCGCAAAACCCGTTTTCGCCGATGTAGACGAGAGAACATTCAATATAAGTCCTAATGATGTCTTAGAGAAAATAACTGATAGAACGAAAGCAATCATAGGTGTGCATCTATTTGGTCATCCATTTGATGTAAAAGCCATACAGGAAATCTGCGAAGACCACAATCTGATTTTAATTGAAGACTGTGCACAAGCGCATGGTGCCGAGTATGAGGGTATAAAAGTTGGAAGTTTTGGAATTGCTGGCTGTTTCTCTTTCTATGCAACAAAAAATATGACTACTGGAGAAGGGGGGATGATAACAACTAACAATAACGAAATAGCAAATGTGTGCAGACAGCTCAGAAATCATGGCGAAAGTCAAAAGTATTTTCACACGAGGTTAGGATACAATTATCGGATGACTGATATACAGGCTGCGATAGGTCTTGCACAGCTAAATAAATTGGATGATTTTAACGAAAAGAGAATAAAGCACGCAGAATATCTTAACAAACACATAAAAGCATCTGGACTTAAACTTCCACATAGGAAAAATGGGATTAAGCACGTCTATCATCAGTATGCGATTACGATAGAGGAAGAAGAAGGAGTTACAATCTCAAGAACTGAGTTCATGAAATATCTAAAAAATAAGGGTATTGGATCTGCAATTCACTATCCTCTGCCCATCCATAAACAGCCGTTATACCAACGGTTAGGTTATACGGATGAAACCGTCCAGTGTCCTGTAGCCACAGCATTATCCCAAAAGATTTTAAGTTTACCTGTTCATCCAGCTTTAACCGAAAAGGATTTGGTATTTATTGCGGAAACAATAAATAACTTGGAGAGCGAATAAGAATAAGAATAAGAAATAAAATGAAACTCGGCGTTATCGGGACAGGCTCCATGGGAAGGAACCATGTGAGAATCTATTCAGAACTTAAAGAGGTTGAAGAGGTCTATGCCTTTGACGTTGATAAAGCGAACAAAAAAAAATCGGAGGAGTATGACATCATCGTTTGCGATACTATGGGGGAGCTTTTGGCGCGTGTTGATGCGGTAAGCATTTGCGTTCCAACAAAGTACCATCTTGAAGTTGCTAAAAGAGCGATTGAGAATGGTGTTCACTGCCTGATAGAAAAGCCAATTACCTTAACCGTGGAGGAGGCGGAGGAATTAGTGAATTTATTGGATACTAGTGGTTTAATTGCTGGCGTTGGACACATCGAGCGGTTTAATCCAATCGTAGAGGAAATAAAGAGAATAATAAAAAATCCACTTTATGTGGAGATAAGGCGGCACAATCCTGCATCTACAAGGATAACGGACAGCTCAATCGTTGAAGATTTGATGATTCATGACATTGATATTGTATTCAATGTTTTCTATAAGCCCTTACAGGGTTTACTGGTAAGCCCCTCCTGGGCTTGCGGGGGCACGGGCGGAGCCCGTGAAGAGCCCCACAGTGGCGATTACGAGCTTTACAGTGCAGGAAACAGCGACCTGTGCACTGCATTGCTCAAATTTAAATCGTCTATTGTGTCGTTATCCGCGAGTAGAAAAGCATCGAAAAAAATCAGGTCGGTGTATGTAGAGGAGGAAGAGTTCACAATTGAAGGGGACTTCATGAACCAGGAGATATACGTGTATAGGAAACCGGGGAAATATGGCATAGAAAATGAACGATATACACAGGAGAATATCATTGAAAAGGTTTTGGTGAATAAGGTAGAGCCGTTAAAGGAAGAATTAAAGGCTTTTATCAAGTGCGTGAAGAATAATGATGATTTTACCATCACACCCCTGCAAGCATTGAACAATTTAAGAATATGTGAGGATATAAGGAGGTTAAATGGCATTCTTTAAGCATCCTACAGCAGTTGTAGAAAGCGATGATATAGGAGATGAGACGAAGATATGGCACTTCGCGCATGTGAGAGCGGGAGCGCAGATAGGGAAAAATTGCATCATAGGCAAGAGCGCGTATATAGATGCGGATGTGGAAATAGGAAACGGTGTAAAAATCCAGAATTTCGTTTCTGTTTATAAAGGGGTAAGGATAGAGGATGAAGTTTTAGTCGGACCCTCAGTAACGTTCACAAATGATTTATATCCAAGAGCTTTTAGGTGGGGTGAGGATAAGATAACATCAACAGTGGTCAAAAAAGGTGCGAGCATTGGCGCCAACTCGACTATTGTTTGTGGCGTGACAATTGGAGATTATGCACTGGTAGGGGCAGGTTCAATTGTCACAAAAGATGTTCCGCCTTTCGGATTGGTGTATGGAAATCCCGCGGAATTGAAAGGTTTTGTATGCTATTGCGGGGGGAAACTGAGTGAAATTGTTAGAGAAGAGAACGAAAAAATAGTTTATAAGTGTGGATGCGGGAAGGAAGTGGAAATAAAGAGATATGAAGGGTGATACAATGAAACCCATGGAATCGGAAACAGTGGAACTTAAGAAATCCACTGCACAATTGGAGATGGCACTGAAAGCAGTTTGTGCATTTTTAAATCATAAAGGCGGAACAATATACTTTGGAATACGCGACCACGGAGAAATTATTGGGCAAGATGTGTCAGATTCTAGATTAAAAAATATTTCTCATAAAATAAGGCAGAAAATAAAACCTGAAATAACACCAGAAATGACGATTACTGAGTTAAACAAAAATAAAATAATCGAAGTTATAGTAAAAGAGGGAAACAACAAACCCTATTTTTTGGATGGTGTTGCCTATAAAAGATCTGGAACTGAAAACATTACCATTCCACCTGATGAACTGAGAAGATTGTTTTTGGAAATAGATAAAAAGCAGTGGGATGCAGAGATCTATGAAGGAGCGACATTGGAGGATATAGACGAAAAGAAGGTCAAACTGTTTTTGAGAAAAGCAAAAGCCGAAAGAAATTTTGAGGTTGAAGAAACTATTCCGGTAAGTGAAGCACTGGAGAAATTGGAATTGAAAGAGGATAAATATAAATTAACAAATTCGTCTATATTATTATTTGGCAGGAGCCCTCAGCGATATTTCTTACAGGCTGAAGTCAGGTGTGCTCGTTTCAAAGGAACGAAACCGTTAGAATTTATTGATATGAAAGTTTTTGATGGTGGTATTATTGACCAAGTTACGGCGGCGGAGGATTTTGTTTTGAGGCATATAAATAAATCTGCATGGATTGAGCCAATGAAAATCGAGCGACAGGAGAAGTGGGAATATCCACCTGATGCTGTAAGAGAGGCTATTGTTAACGCTGTTTGCCATAGGGACTACGAATCTACGGGGAATATCCAAATCAGGGTATTCGATGATAGAATTGAAATCTGGGGCTGTGGTCCTCTTCCACAACCTTTAACACCGGACGATTTAAAAAGGGAGCACAAATCAATCCCAAGAAACCCATTGATTGCAAAATGCTTCTTTTTGATAAAATACATTGAGCAATGGGGGACTGGAACGAACAGAATGATCGACAAATGTTTGGATTATGGCTTACCGGAGCCGCTATTTGAGGAGATTGCTGGTGATTTTGTTGTGACTTTTAAGAGACACCATATCAATGATGAGATTTTGAAAGAACTAAATGAAAGGCAGAAGAGAGTTATTGAATATCTAAAAGGAAAGGATAAAACAATAGCAAATAAGGAATATCAGGTATTGTTTGGGGTTTCAAGAAATACTGCCTCTAAGGATTTAAATGATTTGGTTGAAAAAAGGATAGTAAAGCGAGCAGGAGCGGGGAAGAGAAGTATAAGATATCTGCTCAATTAATGTGCAAAAAATGTGCAAAAAACTAAGGAGAAGAGAGGATGAATGAAAGATGAAGAATGAGATTGCAGTGATTGGATTGGGCAAGGCGGGTTTGCCACTCGCAAGTATCATAGCAGATAACGGTTTTGAAGTTATTGGTGTGGACATAGACGGAAGAAAATGTGAAGATATAAACAGGGGTAAAAATCCAATTCCTGAGGAGAAGGAATTAGATGAGCTAATTAAAAAGCACGGTGGAAAGGATTTAATTGCAACAACTAAGTATGAGGATGTGGAAGAATGCAACGTGTTCCTCATAATTGTTCCACTATTTACGGATGAAAATAATAATCCCGATTTCAGTGTTTTAGAGAATGCATTCAGAAGTGTTGGTAAGATTCTAAAGAAGAGCGATTTAGTAGTTTTAGAGACGACTGTGCCGCCAATGACTACTGAAAAACTTGCGAGGAAATGGCTGGAAGAAGAAAGCAGATTGGCATTGGAATCGGATGAATTCTATTTGGCACACTCGCCTGAAAGGATAATGACAGGATACAGCATTTCACGATTGAGAGATTTTCCAAAGGTTATCGGCGGTGTTGATGAAGAGAGCGGAAAGCGAGCGTTTGAAGAGTATAAGGAGTTTATACCAAATTTGCATTTGGTTTCATCAGCGAGAGTTGCAGAATTTATAAAACTCATGGAAGGGTGTTACAGGGATGTTAACATAGCGCTTGCTAATGAGCTGTTAAAAATTGGAGATGAGCTGGACATTGATTTTTACGAAGCAAGAGAGTATGCAAACCATGAATATTGCCAGATTCATTTGCCTTCCACAGGTGTTGGTGGGCATTGCATCCCTCTTTACCCGTGGTTTTTGATTAAAGAGATGGAGAAGAGGGAGAAGTAAACGATGAGATGGTCAACTATTGGGCGGAAAGAATCCTATATCCCCTAACCCTCAAACGATAATGATTCCGATAGCCCTTTAACTTCTTTATATCAAGTTCAGGAGAAAAACCTTTTTTGAGTTTGCTTATCTTCTCATTTATTATTCTACCGATACTTGAGTTTAAAGTTTCCAACTGTTTTTCTGCTTTTCTCTCCAAAAATACATTATAACTCATTTAATTCGATTTTTCCTTCACTCTTTCTTTTCTCATAATCCTCTATCTCTTTTATTTCGTCCTCTTCTGCTTCTTCTATACCTATCAATCTTGCATCTATTATGCTTTCAATCTTCTTTAGCACGAATTTTATCTCTGTTACTTCTTTACTTATTTCCTCCATTATCCCACCCGTTATTAATCTAAATTCTTTGTATTTAAACTTATCATCCATCCTATCCCCCTTTTAGCACAAGTTTTCCTTATGTTTAAAAAGGAGAAAATGCTTTTGTAGGCGTTGATTAATGATTTCGGACATGATGTTCTCTTCCATTATGAGATGTCATCCTCTTTTGAATACGCACAGACTGCCTGTATCGGTCTTCCTTCTTCAGCCCTTGCATGCAAAGTAATATTATAACGATTTTTGTTAATTTAATCATAAGCAGTCTTCCTTAGCTTAATCCGGTAGACGACAATTGTTTTATTCTTTTGATAGATATACTGCAAATCCTCTTCTTTTATCTTCAGCATCTTTACCCCTTTTATCTATTCCTATAATTTTATTCTTCAACACAACATTTAAAGATTATGATTTTCTCCCTAAAACTTACTCTATAAAATATCTCTGGTAATTTTTATCACGCAGAGACAATGTATGAATCATGTTCATATTTGGACACATAGGGATTACCCTTGGCATTGCATTCGTATTATTCCAGTTCGTTCTTCCACGGATTGGGATAAGAGAGAAGAGAATCAATTATTTGTTCGTTGCACTTGGAGCGATCCTTCCAGACCTGAATAATGCGTAATCGGTAATGCGTAATCGGTAATGGGTGATGCGTGATGGGTAGATATTAGCTTTGGCATGGGCATTCATAACTTCGTATCCGGCACGTTCTCCTTATACGTCAGGCTCATTATCAAATGTCTATTCAAAGTAAGAGAAAAGTTCCTCCCGGTCATCCTCTGAAAATTCATTAAAAACCACTCCAACATCATTTTTGGTTTGTATAACTTCAACATTCTTTTGCGGTAGCGACTCTCTCACGAAATGGAAAGGTTCAACGGTCTTAAAGAATATCTTTTCATCGTCTATGTCGAAGCCTATCACCTTCAAATGCTTTGAAAAGGCGTCCGCTAAGGGTAAGCAGACATACCCCAAGCCGACAACACATACGGTTTTATCTTTCATGGTAATACCTCTTTTTCTTTTCCATTTATATCTAATTATCGCCGCTTCCTGTCAAAATAACGTCTTTATCCTTGATTGCCACTCTATCTTTCCTCTCAATCTCATCTATCAGCGCTCTAAGCTCATTATCTGTGAGAAGCTCTGCTATAAGCAAAGACTTTAGTATCATACTCAAATCGATGAATTTGATTTTATAGTGATCACAGACCTTCTTGACTGTTACGTCATTTGTAACAAGAATGTATTTCCGGTGCTTGCAGATAGATAAACCTTCCAATTCTCCCAAACCCAAAGATTTCCATTCTTCTCTTAATTTGTTAAAAAGCTCTAATTCTTCTTTGTTTAGCGGCGTTACTTCGAGAATTCCGCTCTCTATGATATAATCAACGAATTCATATCCTCGCTCTCTTGCTTTGAATAGTTCATTGTAAACGGAATGAGGGATAAATAATCTCGCATTAGGAAGTAACACCCTTAACAAATCAAGCCTTCTTATCTTCCCGAATGTGCTGAGAATATCTGTGTCAAAGACTAAATTCATCGCCTCAACCTTTTGATCCGCTCAACACCTTTCTCTAATTCCTCCACACTCCTTGAGCCCACTTCTCTTCTTATTCCCCTATCAGCTAAGATGTCCTTGAACTCGATTCTCGTTACTCCTGCTATCTCCGCAGCTTTACCCAGCGATACCTCTCCCTCTTTATAAAGTTCAACGGCAGCAACCGTTCTAAGATCAGGTTTAGCATTTAGCAAAGTTCTAAAAGCATCTTTTACCGCTTCGTCAACGCTGCCATAATATCCAGATTTAATCAAAGCTTTTATCTCCTTTTCAATAATCGTAGGTAATGCAAGTATTTCTGCCATTTTTATCGCCAGCTATTTATATTTGTAGTCTACTACTTTATATAAATCATTGCTCGGGAATGAAAATTTTCATGTTACATCCATCCATAAATGCAGGGAACGATATACCTCTTTTACGCCCTCCTTATACAATAAAAACTCTAACTTTTGATCGTCTCCTGCTTTTGTTGCCCTAAACGTAAAAGGGCTTTCCCACGTCTCATTATGCGTTAGCACAATACTCTTTTGGTCTATAACTCCACCGTTAACTTTTAGTTCCAACTGATATGTGACAGCAGCGTATTCATGATTCACAACGCCTATGATCACTTCTCCTTCCTCGCCGACCGTTAAATTTGTAGGATAATCTTCTGCCATGCCTCCAGGACCGAGGACATAAAATTCAGTGAACTTCTCGCCTTCTTTTGGCGTTACGATGACATAAACGGTCACGCTGAGCGCAAGCACGATTGAAATAATCAATACAGCAGTCAATACACTTTCTTTCTAAAGAAAGAACCTGTGCTAAGAAAGTTCTCTTCGAGAAAAGTTGTTATCTGGAACGACAACCAGATATGTCTTAACATCGCTCTTTTTATATAAAGAGATATGACACCATTTATGCCGAATTATCAAATCCCCTCTGAATTCATATAGCTTTTAGATTACTTCCATTTCCCGAGTTCATCGAACTCGTCAACATTTTTCAATTCGTAAACCATTCCTTCTTCAACGTCCCTCTTAGACCTTTTCAACCCTTCCATTAACTCCTTGTCATTTA
>QBUN01000318.1 GCA_013180565.1 Candidatus Methanophaga sp. GoMg3.2
ATGATAAAATTTCTGTGCTCACTAAAGAGCAAAGGGAGATTATTGAAAAGTTGGGATTTGCGGATGCACTCTTTTAGGGTTGTAGCCTATACAACGCTGAAAGTCAGGATGTAATGGTGGATAAGGAACTCACTTCCGGTCATATCCAGGTCGTAGAGCATGGAAGCGGAATCTATTCCTCGGACACTGATTTTAACTCACAGCGATTGAATAAGAGCACAGAAGCGGAATACCAGCCCACTACATTTAACTTCTCGGACGGTTTCGGTGTAAACTTCTCTTCTAAGTGGATGCAGGGCATTTGCGCTAAGGACCAAAAGGCCGGCACTGCGATACATAAGAGGATAAGCAATGCCGCCACGATGAAAGATGATACAACTGCGACTAAGTCGTCAATGGCGTTTGAAACTGCGTTCAATGGCTCTATACACGTAGGTGCGAGAACAACTGAGACAAGAATCTCTGAGGATTATATTGGGCGGTTCAATGTTTCTCAGGTTATAAAAATAGGTGATGCAAGATCAACATCTACGTCTAATACGTCTAACTCGTCTGATTTGCCGTCTTGCCCATGAGTTCACTAATAAATTTAGAGCGTTTAAAAAGACGGAATATCCCCCTCATGTACAGCAGTAGCGACCAGTGCGCCCTTTACACCGATCGCCGCCATTTTATGTACGTCTTCGCAATTCCGCACGCCGCCGCCGCATAGAATGTCATGTTCCGAGAGTTCCACTGCACGAGCGAGGAACTCAAAATCTATTCCGCTTTTCGTGCCTACCCTGTTCAGTTCCAGCACAATCACGTCCCGAACGGGGAATTTATTCAGCTCTTTTATTAACTGCAGAGGGTCTATCTTCAGCCTTGTATCGCTTGTCAGCACTTCGTTATTGAAGAGGTCAATGCTTATACATATATCATTTATCATATCGCTCTTAGATGCTTCCTCTAATAGCTCAATGGATATGGTTTCCGTACCTAAAATGAACTTATCGGCCATTTCCGCGTCAATAGCTTCTTTCAGGTCTTCCATCCCTTTTACACCATAATCCAGCATAATCCTCAAATCCCTGTTTCGAGTTCTTAGATCTTTCAAAATCGGTCTGTTATTGCCTGTGCTCATGAGTCGGTTGAGGTCCGCGATATAAACTTCCTTGGGCTTTATCGTTTCTAGCACACGAGCCGGATCTGACGACGTAACGATAGAGCTGAAACGGTGAATCGGCACGTATTTCTCACGCTCGCCTCGCTTCGCATGCACTACCACGCCATCAAGCAGGTCCATTACAAAGATCAATCGGAAGTCCATTTTTTTCCTGTTGTGTATAAAGTATGACCGCTACCTATAAATTTAATTTAGGACGCAGATTTACACGGATTTAATTTCTTCTGCGTTAATCAGTGTTAATCTGTGTCAATAAAAATTCAATTTTAGTTGAATATTATGCTTTCTTGTTTAGCCATACAAATACCACGATTGTATTAGTTAGTGATGCTAAATTAATAAGGCAACAAAACCTTTGAAAGGTAAATAAAAAATATTCGGTATACGATCATGCAACTCAAACCCTTTAAGGCGACAATACTGAACCCGAAACTGGATAACCGTGCTGAACTTGTTTGCCCGGTTTACGATACCGTAGATGCATCAGGATACGACATTTATTCCGCGAAGCGAAACAATGTGATCCATTTCACCACGAGAAGGGCTGGCGTAGAGGAGGCAGATTTTGTCGATTATGCGAAACAGAATCTCACTCGCTTTTTCCGCGATGGGACATTAATAGAGACAGAAAAGAGCTCGTTCTACATCTATGGGATCCGGTACAGACTATCAGAAGCGATTACGGAACAAATCCAGGAAGAAACCCGAAGAGATACATATTTCGCTTTTGGGTTAGTTGCACTGATGAAAGTAGAGAAGCTCAATGAGCACACGGTATTGGGGCACGAAAAGACATTTGAGTCGAGCACGCAGGAGCGATACCATCTGATGAAAGAATGTGGTATGAATTTCTCGCCTATAATTGCGGAATACAACATGCCGGGACATGAGCTAAACAACATATTCGAGGATTATCTGGGCTTCCACAGGCCGGATTTGAAGATAGATGCGCGGAACGAGCCAATTATAGATGTTGTATTAGATGGTGCACGCCACTTGCTCTGGGGTGTTTCCGATGAAGCGCTTATAGACAAGATTATGCGGCTGATGGCCGACAAAAGGGTTATGATCCTCGATGGGCATCATAGATATACCGCAGCTTATCAGTTGTGTAGCGATCGAGTGGAAGACTATACGTTGATGATGCTCTTAGAAGGAGGTGATAGAGCGCTTGTATTGCTGCCCTGGCACAGATGTGTAAAAAGGTGTCACGAGGAGGATTTATGGACGCGAATACGTGCTAATTTTGTTGTTGAAGAGTATGATGGGCGTAACTGCGCGGATGCAATGATCGCAATCAATACGAAACTCCGTGAATGCTGCAATGATGACGTCCGGGTGGGCATGTATGACGGTGAGAAATTCTATTTGCTGCGTGCTGATCCTGACAGGATAAGGAAGCTGGCGGAGGCGCGAGACGAGCGAATTGGACTGGACGTAATAAGCCTGCATGAATGGCTCATCAATCCAACGCTTATTGGCAAGCCCGAGGACATCCTTTTTACCGCCAGTCCGGAAGATGCAATGGCAAATGTGGATACGGGCACTTATCAGGTTGCATTTTTCCTTAAACCGCTGCGTATCGCAGATGTGGAATATAAGACAGAAGTAGAGAAGAAAGTGTTCCCGCAGAAGTCAACGCTATTCCTGCCTAAGGTCGCCGAGGGTGTTGTGATGTGTAAGTTCGGGGAAGTGGATTAAAACCACACGATTACACGGATTTCCACAAACCTTTTCTATCAAACGTAGTTTAAGAAAGTTTGATCAAAACGCTTCGCGGAAAGAAAAGCTTTACCAACAACTTTTTTACCTTCAGTAAAAACCTTGACTAAAAACGTTATTTTTGTTTTTCTTTTAGCACAGGCTAAATTTTCTTTTTTCCTAAAAAAGAAAATTATAGTGTTGTGTTACACTTGTGAAATCTCGTGGTTTTTGATTGACTCGAAATACAAATCGGGATTCAAAAACGGGATCAAAGCAACCACTAAACCCGCCACATAATACGCTTTCCGGTCCATGACGCCGTTAGTGAAATGCCCAACAGCGCCCTGTCTCTCTTTTGTATTCCGTTCACCAATCAAAGTATCCATCACATCGCCGAGTTCGACACCAGTTAAAAGCTCTTTGGTGATATGCGAGGGTAATTCAAAGAAAGGAGAGGTGCCATAACCCACTCGCTCTGTATTGTCCATGATACACATCACGCCAAAAGTGAACCACCGGTCATATAATTTCTTTATCCCGCCTTCTATACCGACAAAGAAGGTCGCACCGAAATTACGCGCTTCGTTTGCCATAGTCAATTCAAAGGCTCTATTCCGTGCTCCCACAAAGGTTTCTGTGTCGACTGGCTGATTGGGGACGTTACTATTCACACTGATACCCACTACATCAACGGTATCGAAATATTTGGAGAATGCCTCCGCTGTCGCTGCCACTTTCACGGGGTTCCGAGATCCGACTAGCACATTCATTAATTACGTTTCAATCGCGATTAACGCGATTTCGATACCGACATCCTTTGGCAGCCGCGCCACTTCTACCGCACAGCGTGCCGGTGGGCGATCCTTGAAGTATCCTGCATATACCTTGTTTATTCGGTCGAAGTTGTCCATGTCAGCTATGAATACCGTGACACTAACCACGTCTGTGTAGTTCATACCAGCTTCCTTGAGCACGGCACCGAGATTGTCAAGCACCTGCTGCGTCTGTGTTTCTATTGAGCCATCATAATTTATCTCGCCTGTCTCGGGATTGATCGGGATCTGGCCCGAACAGAAGAGCATGTTCCCTACCCTTATAGCCTGACTATACGGGCCGATAGCCTTAGGCGCATCAGTCGTTGTAATGACTTCTTTGGCTGGGTTTTCCTCTGTGCGTACCAAAGAGCCGGTTATCCCGGTGAGGGCGAACATCGAAAGCAAATAAACGGGAGCTATTCTTTTCTTCATTGTAGATACAATGGAAACTGGGACATATATTATACTTTGGGCTTCTATTTTACGATCATACAAACATATTCTTTTATGTTATATCCAGTAGTGAATATAATAGGTCACGAGGTGATCAGAAAAATGGGTTTGATAACAACTGATACAAATACTATTATGAGTACGTTAAGGGTGTAGGTCGCGATTGTATGATGGAAACCAGAAGTTAGGAAAAGATCATGAGATGCAGTAGAGGCAAATGCACGAACCCGGCGATAATATATCAGAAATATTCGGGGTTGCACTTATGCGAACCACATTTTATTGCTGCTGTAGAGCGGAAAGTGAAAAAGGCGATGCGGAAGCAGTTGATGATAGAGTATGGAGATAAAATTGCAGTAGCATTAAGCGGGGGCAAGGACAGTTCAGCGCTTTTGTATATGCTGAAGGAGAAGATTTTTCATGATCGAAACGATTTAGAATTCTTTGCAATTGCCGTGGATGAGGGTATAAAAGGATTCCGTTCGGCAACGCTACGAAATGCGGAAAGGGTGGCAAAGGAATTAGAAGTAGACTGTTTTATTTATTCTTTCGCACATGAGTTTGGATTTACACTGGACGAAATAGTAGCGAAAGGGTTCGACCAGGCACCGTGCACGTTCTGTGGCGTCCTGAGACGGCGGATATTAGATGTAAAGGCGAAGGAATTGGGCGCTACGAAAGTTGTAACCGCACATAATCTGGACGATGAAGTGCAAACGATTCTAATCAATTATCTACGCGGCGATATTGAGCGTTTAGGGCGGTTGCAAGGACGTCGCGCGGAGTTTGTTCCACGAGTTAAGCCGTTAAGAGACGTTTATGAGAAGGAGGCTGCTCTCTATGCGCTTGTAGCTGGAATACCGATACATACAGTTCATTGTCCTTACGCTTCGCTTTCGTTCCGTTCCACGGTGAAGAGTATGCTGAACGAGTTAGAAAGAAAGCATCCAGGGACGAAATATTCATTGTTGCGAGGCTATGCAAGAGTGTCTGAGTTCTTGCCGGCGGTGCAAACAGAGCGAAAGCTTTTGCGCTGTGAACTATGTGGTGAAGCATCTGCATCACGGATCTGCAAGGCTTGCGAGATAATAGGGATGATGAACTGAGCGAACATACTGCCGCATTAAACACTTGCAAGTGTGCTTTTTGCTTAGCTTAGCTTAGCAATGCAAAGGCAGCTAAGCTAAAGTCGTAAAACGCTTTTAGATTCGGAATCCAAAGGCGGAACAATTAATTGCCCTTTCCTTTTCCCATCTCGGTATTCCACCAACACCTCTTCCTCGGCACGAGCATCCGAATATCGCGCGGTCAGCCGTGCTGCGAGTACAATTGCTTCTTTGTCCTTAGAACCTTCTAAAATCGTTAGTGGGCTTCCGTAACCAGGCACCTCAAAAACATAATCCTCCGGACGCTTCAAATCAGAAAGAAGCCTATTCTCTGCTTCATTCCTACCCACTATGAGTTTTGACGAAGCGATCCTAAAATGCCTGCCTATCTTAAGTAACGCGAGATCGATCTTTGTTACTGTCTCATTATGCGTGAATAAATCCTTAACTTTCGATGCAAATTCCTTGTCGGTTAGGAGACAACCGCCAGCAGGCGATGGATAGTCCAGCTTAAACTTCGTTGCTAGTGCGATCTGAACCTTTCTGCTCTTACCCTTTAGATCTAATAGCTTGCTACGGTCTATCCAGCCTTCACACTCAGGAATAGTTTTCGGTAATACTTTTGCTGATAGCGGTCTTAGGACCATACCTTCTAATCCCGCTTCCCTATCCTCTATTTCTAATGCTTTCTTGTGCTGGCTCATTGGTCTTTCTCCGAGTACATCGCCCGTGAAGATGAATTCGGCACCTATTTCTTCCGCGATCCTTTTCGCTTCGCGCAGCATGTAACTATGACAGTCTATACAGGGGTTCATTCCCGAGCCATAGCCATACTTGGGGTTTCTTATTATCTCCAAATACTCGGCGCCTGCTTCTACATGTATAATCGGTATCTCAAACCTCTTGGCTACTGCACCTGCATAGTCCGTCTTTTCCGCTGTAAATGGCAAAATAAGTTGCAATGCTACGACTTCTAGTCCCTGATCTAAGACAAGCTTAGTTGCCAATATCGAATCCAAACCGCCGGATAATAATGCTAACGCTTTCATCTCTAAATTTCCTTTTTAGAAAAAAGAAAACCTGTTTCTTTGGTTAAACTTTCTTTTCCAAAGAAAGGTTGTTGCCAAAATATTTCTTAAGATTTGAATACCACGCTTGCCATTTGCAATCGGACAATGAGTAAAAAAATAGCGAAAAGCTCGAAGAGATCATCAAGTTTTTATATGAAGACTTCAAAAGTAAAAGCAACAGGAAACATGGAAAAAGTAATAAAGGCTAGGTTCTTGGAGGGCACTTTTAAGCCTTTGGAGAGAGTGGAACTTGAAGAGGGAAAAGAGGTCACAGTAACAATAAGAGAATTCACAAATGAGACAAAGGATGCTTTTAAACTGGCAATGGGGGGCTGGAAAGGGAAGATTAACTGCGAGAAGCAGATTAATAATATTTACAAGAGCAGACAATTATCTACTAAAAGACCGGCAGTTGAATTATGAATTACATATAACATAAATGCGTTCGAGAGAGTGGAGAATTTAAAGATTTTTAGTGACTGAGTAAAAGCTATCTCAACCTCAACCCATACTTCTTTGGTCGCTCACTGCTAACAACTTCCAGAATAGATGCATACTTCTGCACAGCCTTCCAAAAAGTCGTCTGGGCGAGTTATATCTCTCAGCCAGGATTATCATCGCTTCGGACGTGAAAGGGTTATTATCACTCGCCCTTTTTCTTATTATTTCTACCAGATCACCTCTTACTATAGACGATAAGACCATTGTCTTCCCTATTCGGTCCTTAAATGCAGGTGTAAAAGTCTCCAATGCGGGATCAGTTGTCGCTATTACAATTGAATGCAAATCTTTCATACCACATGTCTCATATTGTCTTTTTTGTCTTGTTTCTATTGTCTTCATAATATTGTTATGTCCTGTTTTAGTTATTTATTTCCTTTCGTTTTTTTTTTGGGGGGGGGTTAACATGACACGTGTCGCAAAATGTCCTGGGATATGTTCTGTCTTTCCGACAGCAAAAATAGAATATGACAAAATATGCTTGAATTCATAGATGGCTCCACTCTCCCTTTTATTGAATTTGTTGAGACTTCGTAGGGGGAGGAGGTAAAACGTCTGAATCCCAAACTCCTAATCCATAATCCCAAAACAATTACAATCCTTAATCCCCTTCACAAAAATCCCTGACTAATTTTAGATTCCGTTCTACAAAGGGGTATATTTCTGGGTATTTGCGCTCACTGTATATTCTTAACGCTTCCTCATATGCCCCTATCGCTCTCCTGCAATTTTCCACCTTACCCTCTACCTCTGCTAGAGTTACGTATGCATTACCAAGATTATTCTGCGTCATTCCATAATCTATTGGGAACCGGTCGCACGTTCTTACCTCCAGCGCTTCCTCATATGCTTCTATCGCACTGTTGCAGTTCTCCGCCTTAGCCTCTACCTCTGCTAGAGTTACGTATGCATTACCAAGATTATTCTGTGTCGTCCCATAATCCATTGGGAACCGGTCGCGCGTTCGTACCTTCAGCGCTTCCTCACATGCTTCTATCGCTCTCTTGCTGTTCTCCGCTTTAGCCTCTACCTCTGCTAGAGTTATGTATGCATTACCAAGATTATTCTTTGTCG
>QBUN01000317.1 GCA_013180565.1 Candidatus Methanophaga sp. GoMg3.2
AATACTCTGCAGGCGCAGGAGGTGCCGCTTTCATCATCGGGCAAAATCAGATAGTCGCAGAGATAGAGGAATACGCTTCCTTCACTTCGGATACACCCGACTTCTGGCGACGAGATCTGCAGAAATACCCGTCACACAGTGGACGCTTCACAGGCGAACCCGCTTATTTCCGGCATACTATCTCCGCTTCGGAAGCATTAATGGAAAAAACGGGGCTTCGGCCGACGGATTTCGACTTTGTCATTTTCCATCAGCCCAACGGCAAATTCCCGCTTAAGGCTGCAAAGACCCTTGGATTTACATCAGCACAACTCAAACCCGGCCTGATGGTCTCGCATTTTGGAAATACCTATTCTGGCGCGTCCCTTATAGGTCTCGCATCCGTGCTTGATAAGGCATCGGAGTCACAACGGATTTTGATGACCTCTTTTGGCTCAGGTGCGGGTTCTGACGCATTTGCACTTCGTGTTACAGACCTTATAGAGAGTGTAAGAGAAAAAGCACCAAGGGTTGAAGATTTCCTTAGCTCAAAGAAATATTTGGATTACGCCGCTTATGCAAAACATCAAGGTAAAATAAGGATGTAGTGGATACTGATAAAATGAGACAAGTTGCGATAATAGGTGCAGGCAGTACTAAATTTGGGGAACTATGGGAGAAATCATTTCGCGACATCTCTGTAGAAGCAGGTTTAAGGGCGATAGGAGATGCAGGGATAAGCGGCGATGAGATAGATGCAATATATGGCGGAAACATGTCGGCAGGTAGATTTATAGAGCAGGAGCATATTGGCGCGTTGATCGCTGATTACGCAGGGTTAACCGGGTTGCACATTCCCGCAACGCGAGTAGAAGCTGCTTGCGCTTCTGGTGCTCTTGCATTACACTTAGCTGTTCTTTCCGTCGCTTCCGGTTGGTATGACTTCGTAATAGCAGCGGGAGTGGAGAAAATGACCGATGTTGACTCAGACATAGCAGATGATTTGCTTGCTTCTTCTGTGGATAGGGAATGGGAAGCGATTTGCGGTGCCACTCTTCCGTCATTGTTCGCACAAATGGCGCGTGCACATATGGAGCGATATCATACTACGAGCGAGCAAATGGCAAAGGTAGCCGCGAAAAATCATGCCAACGCCGTTCACAACCCCTATGCACAATTTAGACGGGAGATCTCAGCGGAGGCCGTGCTTAATTCACCCCTTGTTGCGGATCCCCTCCACATGCTGGATTGTTCAAGCATCGCGGATGGTGCGGCTGCAGTCGTTTTATGTGCCGCGGAGAAGGCGAAGGAGTATACTGATTCACCGGTATATGTGAAAGCATCTGCACAAGCGAGTGATACCATCTCGCTTCATGATAGACGCGACATAACCGCGATGGATGCAACGATATTCGCATCGAAGAAAGCTTTCCGGACCGCATCATTAGAACCTTCGCAGATAGATGTTGCTGAGGTGCACGATTCATATACCATAGCGGAGATAATAGCTATCGAAGATTTAGGGTTTTTTAATAAAGGTGAAGGCGGAATTGCTACAGGAGAAGGACAGACAGAAATCGGCGGTCGTATACCTATAAACCCTTCTGGTGGGTTAAAAGCATGCGGGCATCCTCTTGGTGCAACGGGCATACGGCAGGCGGTAGAAATAACACAGCAACTCCGGGGAGAAGCAGGTAAAAGGCAGGTACCCAACGCTGAAGTTGGACTGACACATAACATTGGCGGGACGGGAGGAACCGCAATTGTCCACATATTCACTTCTTAGGATGTGCATAGGACATATCCAAGATTGTCTTGTTTGCGTATAGGTATCAAAACTTTTAATTAGTCCCATTACATTTCTTAGGTAGGATAGAGACAAAAGATGGAAAACGTGTTTGAGGACTTGATAACAGAAGGGGGGGTATTTGCAAATAAGGAAGTACTTCGCTCTACGTATATTCCTGAAAATTTACCGCATAGAAATGAGCAAATAGGAGGGTTGGCTAGAATACTCTCCGCAGCATTAAAAGGTGAGACACCATCTAATATAGTGATCTACGGTAAGACCGGGACGGGAAAGACGGCAACGATGAAATTCGTGAGCAAAGAATTAGAGGAGATGGCGCTGAGGATTGGATCTAATTGCACCATAATATACATAAACAGTGAGATATTTGATACTCAGTATCGAGTTTTTACCTATTTAGCACGGGTATTCAATAAACGTGTTCCGATGATCGGTTGGCCAACAGATATGGTGTATTCCGAGCTTAAGAAGGGTATGGATGCAGAAGATAGGTGCGTAATTGTGACATTAGATGAAGTGGACAAGTTAGCAATCAAAGGGGACGAAGCATTATATAACCTATCAAGAATAAACAGCGAGTTACATAATGCACGGGTATGTGTAATAGGCATTTCAAATGACCTGACCTTCACTGAACTACTGGATCCGAGGGTAAAGTCGTCATTAGGAGAGGAGGAGATAATATTCCCACCTTACAATGCCGACCAGTTAAAGGATATTCTGAAAGAGAGAGCGGAGGTGGCGTTCATTGATTCCGTGCTTGAAGATTCAGTGATACCGCTATGCGCTGCTTTCGCAGCTCAGGAGCATGGCGATGCAAGGCGCGCTCTTGATCTGTTACGTGTATCCGGTGAAATTGCTGAAAGTTCGGGATCCGAAAAGGTATGCGAGGAACATGTGAGACTTGCAAGTGAAAAGCTAGAGACTAATAGGGTGGAAGAAGTGATAAAAACACTACCGCTGCAATCAAAAATATTGTTGGACAGCGTGCTAGTGCTAAACAGAGAGAAGAATAAAAGGCGCTTCTCCAGCGGCGAAGTTTATAACACCTATCGGCGATTGTGTAACCATCTGGGCATGGAAGCGTTAACGCAGCGGCGTGTTACCGATTTGGTCTCGGAATTGGACATTTTAGGATTGTTAAATGCAGTAATTGTAAGCAAAGGTAGATATGGACGAACTAAGGAGATTTCACTGAGTGTGCCCGAAGAGTGTGTGCAACCCGTCTTACTTGAAGACTATAAACTTAAAGCACTATCTGATATTAAAGTAAGAACGCAGATAACATTGTAAGGGGAATGAAAGATGAGCGAGAAGGAAAAAAAAGAGATGACGACAGGCCTCAAATTTGAGGTGCCGGAAGAGTTGTTAAAGAAGTCATTAGAGGCCTTAGATTTGGCGAGGACTACGGGTAACGTGAAGAAAGGGACAAATGAAACCACGAAAATTATAGAACGGGGTATGGCACGGTTAGTGCTGATCAGTGAGGATGTTACTCCAGAGGAGGTAGTAATGCATCTTCCACCGCTGTGCGAAGAAAAAAACATACCCTACTTGTATGTGAAAAACCAGAAAGATTTAGGTGCTGCTTGTGGTATAAACAAGGGTTGTGCCTCAGCGGTCATCCTTGACCCCGGTAAGGCAGAAGAAGCAGTTGTGGGCGTTATAGCGGAACTAGAGAAGGTAAAAGCGTAACTAACGGAAGTGAGAATGTAGGAAATGAGTGAAGAGAGAGGGGTACCTGCTGAGGTAATAGAGGTGGTGGGTAGAACGGGGATGCATGGTGAATCTACGCAGATAAAATGCAAGATACTGGATGGGGAGAATAAAGGAAGAATCCTCACGAGGAATTGCATTGGCCCACTAAGAGTAGGTGATTATATTATGCTACTGGAGACCGCGAGAGAAGTAAGGAAATTAGTGAGAAAGTGAAGGGCTATGGAGAAGAAATGTTCTTTTTGTGACTTGCCAATAGAGCAAGGAAGAGGGATGATGTATGTAAAGCGTGATGGAACGGTCTTTTATTTCTGTAGCTCTAAGTGCGAACGCAACATGATAAAGCTGAGGCGGAAAAGAAGAAAAGTGCGATGGGCTGCAAAAGCTAAAGTGGTATGAAGAGTGATTTTTTTTTGGCCTTGCTGTTTGTTCAGAAAAGAAAGTCAAAACACTCAGGACAGAATCTCAATTAGCGGAATGGATTCCATCCCCACCTAATTTTTTATTTTGACGTTCCTGGGCGGTATATCGTTGTATTTGTCTTACAACCCAAATTTAACAAACACAATTTTTTTAAAAGGATAACCGCCCTTGGAGTCATAATTTCTAATATCGGGTATCCTAACTTTTTCCATTACTGCATCGTTTTCCGTCTCCCTAAAATAGGCAGTTATAATAAACTGATCTGTTAATCGAATTTGCCGGTTGTGAATATCTTTATAGCTTCTTCTTCATCTCATATAGCTTATTTAACGCCTCTAGTGGTGAAATCTTCTCCAGATTTATCGCTTGCAACTCTTCAACCACCGGATGCGTTTGAACCACATACTCCTTTTTCACCTCCTCCTTCTTTACTCCCCTTTCGCCCTCATCTTTTCTTTCGCTCTCTTTTTCTACCTCGCGTTCCATCCGGATCAACATACTTTTTGCAGATTCTATCACCTCTTCAGGCAACCCCGCTAATTTAGCAACTTGAATACCATAACTCTTAGTGCCTCGCCCTTCTACAACTTTGCGTACAAAGAATATCTCGTCTGCGACTTCTTTTATTGACACGTTGAAGCATTTTGTGCTATCGAGCGAATCGGCAAGCTCTGTCAGCTCGTAGAAATGAGTTGCAAACAGTGTTTTCGCGTTTATTCGCTCATGTACATATTCCGCAACGGACCATGCTATACTGACGCCGTCCAGCGTGCTCGTGCCCCGACCGATCTCATCGAGAATTATCAGGCTGCGTTCTGTCGCATTATTCAATATGTTTGCGGTTTCACTCATCTCGACCATAAAAGAGCTCTGCCCCATCGAGAGATCGTCATAAGCGCCCACCCGTGTGAATATCCGGTCCACAACACCCACTCGTGCCTCTTTTGCGGGTACGAAAGAGCCGAGCTGTGCCATGAGCGTAATTAAAGCAGTTTGACGCATAAACGTGCTTTTACCGCTCATGTTCGGACCCGTAATAATCATCAACCGGTTATTTTTGTCCAGTTGAATGTTATTTGGCACGAAACCGTCTCTCACTCCCTTCTCCACCACCGGATGCCGCCCGTCCACTATAACAATCTCATCGCCTTCATCTACTACAGGACAGCAATATCCATTTTCCGCTGCGACCCCAGCGAAAGCCAGAAGCATATCCAATTCAGCAATAGAATTCGCAGCTTCCTGGATCTCTTTACCCTGCTTTGCCACTTCCTTCCTTATTCGCTCGAATAATTCATATTCCAATTCCTTTATCCGTTCCTCAGCACTTAACGCTTTCGCCTCATAATCCTTCAATTCTTCTGTTATATACCGCTCTGCCTCGGTTAGCGTCTGCTTTCTTATATACGTGGTGGGCACTTTCGCGATCCCCGATTTCCTAACTTCTATGTAATATCCAAAAACCTTGTTATAACCCACCTTAAGCGATTTTATCCCGGTACTGGCTTTTTCATGCTCTTCAAATTCCGCTAACCAGCGCCTTCCCGCGTGTTTTATCGTTCTTAACTCGTCCAATTCAGGATTAAATGTCTCTTTTATCAGCCCGCCTTCTTTTACCGTTATCGGCGGCTCTTCTATTATGGCACGTTCTACCAAAGCTATAACTTTAGAGAAGGTACTTGACTTTAACGCTCGCAGCACATCTTTTAGCTTCTTCGCACGGCTATTCTTTAACGTCTCTCTCAACACTTCTATTTGCATTAAGGACCGTTTTAGTGCGATTAAGTCACGTGCATTCGCATTCCCATAGGAGACTCGACTTATTATCCGCTCCATATCTGAAATATCCTTGAAGACGGTTTTTAACGATTCCCGCAGTAGGATGTCCAAATAGAACGTGTTTACCACCTCTTCTCTACTTCTTATCTCTCCAGGGTCGAGAAGAGGGAACTGTAAATTCTTTTTTAATAGTCTTGAGCCCATACCTGTAAGTGTTTTGTCTAGCACACTAACAAGCGTACCACGCTGTGTACCATCCCGTATATTATTAAATATCTCCAGGTTTCGTACTGTAACACTGTCTAATACCATGTAATCGGAGATGAAGAATGTCTTAGGCGATTTTATATGTGCGAGTATGCGCTTTTGCGTATCCCGTAGATAAGAGGTCACGGCACCTGCAGCCGTTATGCCCACTTTCAGATCACTACAGCCAAAACCGTCAAGCGAGATCACGCCAAAATGGTTTATCAGTGTCGTATACGCGTTTTTATAATCGAAATAGTAATCGTCATAGCGTGATATGGTGCATGTATCAAGTTCAAGTTCGAGCTCAAGCGAATCAGGCAGAATTATCTCCGCCGGCTTCACTCGCTCTAACTCGTTTAACAATGAAGATTCATCTTCTAATTCGGTCAATGAAAATTCACCGGTTGAAACGTCAACAATTGCAATGCCCACCTTACCGCCCAGTAAATTAACACACATTAGATAATTGCTGTGCCGCTCTTCCAGAAAGGCATCTTCAATTATCGTACCCGGGGTAATGAGCCGCACCACTTCCCGCTTCTCTATTTTTTTACTCGCTTTATCTTCTACCTGCTCGCATATGGCCACTTTATAGCCCTTCTTTATCAACTGTTTTATGTATGGCGTTACAGCATGGTACGGCACGCCCGCCATCGGGATTTTCCCTATCGCGCCTTTGCCCCTGCCAGTTGCGGTTAAAGCGATGTTGAGTTCTTTAGATGCTACCTTTGCATCTTCACCAAAGGTCTCATAAAAGTCGCCGACACGAAAGAATATAATAGCATCGCTGTATTTCTCCTTTATCTGGTAATACTGCTCCATCATGGGTGTTCTGTCGGCCATTTCACTAACTATTATACATTTAACTGTTTACAAGTTAAAATAGAGAGTGTGAAAAAGAGAAAAGGGCCCGTGGCATAGCCAGGATAAAGCACCGGCCTTCTAAGCCGGGGATCGCGGGTTCGAATCCCGCCGGGTCCGTTTATATTTTCACGATGGGGTTCAGAAATAATTAAAAGGGTATTTATTAGACCAGCAGCTCCAGATAATCGCGGTATTCCTCAACCTCTACCGGTCTGCCGGACCAGTATTTTTTTACTTCGCCGTTGTGAATGACTGCGATCAGAGGAAGAAGCTTCTCCCCCTTGCCTTGATGTATAATATGATAAAGCGCACCTTCCAGAGAGCTGTCATAAACATCATAAAAAACGATTCTATCATCATATATCCGTTGCAGCTTCTCGATGTTGGACTGGTCTCTTTCGCATATCTTACACACCGCCGCGCCACATGGATCCCGACTTATATTCAGAATAACGGGACGTTTAAATTCCGTTATCTCTGATACCGCACGTTCTACACCTTTGTATTTTCTATGTATATAATGATCTATCACCACACCCTGCGACTTAAGAACCTGCTCTATTGTCATTGCATGTTTCTCTGCGAATGCCTGTACCACTTTCTGTTTAAACGCTTGCTGATGAAGTGATAAGAGTGCTTTAAGATACATAATTTAGTTCCCCCACAGTCGTCCCAAATCAAGAACCCGCTCGACAAGTTCTTTTATCACTCTTATCTTCGCATCGTCCTTTATCCTAGCCTTCCCTAATATCTCATCTATCTTCTTTAATAATAAAAAGATTGGACAAAAGTAGGGGGCGATACTTCAGTAATGTCAAGATTGTGGAGTAAAAGCTTTGGAGCATAGATCTTAGTATGATTGCAAATTAAGCCGATTCATTCGGCTTTTTATTTTTTACCGCTGAACGCGCACTAAAGGACTGCAAATATAAATCGCGGTTAACGCAAGAATAACAACTGCTGGATAAACGAACTGCAAAGAGCAGATATAGG
>QBUN01000316.1 GCA_013180565.1 Candidatus Methanophaga sp. GoMg3.2
AGATGCCGGTGTGTATGTGGGGACTTGATTTTGATAGGTTATTTTTCGGTGGCACATAAGTACTTGATCTTTCGCCGATAGCGAAAAATTGAGCTGATATTCGCTTTTCATTTTGAGGATTCCGCCGGAAAAACTCACGAGCCAGGCTTTTTGCGACCACCGGGAATATCTGAGCGAGGGAGCAATTGAGCGGATTGAAAAAGAGCTCAGTTAACGTAGATAAAGTCACGATAGTCTTTGACAAAGGAAATAACTCCAAAGCTAGCATGGAACTGCTTGACGACACCCCTTATTATTTCGTTTGATCGCCCAAGCCCTATGACTACAAGCATTTTATGGAAATACCGCTGGAGAAATTCCCGTTGTTCCAATGGAAAATGGAGAAGAAGCTTTGGGTGCGGAAAGGACAGTTGTTGTAACTTACGAGAAGCTTAAATCGTTCGGAAAAATGATTCTGTTCACGAATAATCACGAAAATACCAAAAACTTTATATATGGCCTTTTCCATATGGTCATTTATGGCAATTACTAAACCTGAAGCGATAATAACTTTGGATCCAGAAAGTATAGATATTTATGGTAGGCTGCGTAATTGTTAAAGCACACATACTCAAACTTCTCAATGCATTAGAAGCGTAAATGCAGCTCGCAGACAAGTTGCGAAGTGGAAAACAATCCTTGGATGATGAACTAAATCGACTAAATGGCGGTAAAGGCAAGTCGAAATTCACGCTAAAAATGGCTGAAAAGAAAAAGATCAACGTAAATTTATAGGGATAAGGCGAAAGGGCATAAAAAGCGAAGCAGAAAAGAACAAAGATAAAATGAAAATCGCATGCGTATATGACGTAATCTATCCCTATGTGATAGGCGGAACAGAGAAGAGGATCTGGGAGATCTCAAAGCGAATGGCTAAAAAGGGGCATGAAGTGCATTTGTTTGGTATGAAATACTGGGATGGTGAGGATGTAATAATAAAAGAAGGTGTTTATCTGCATGGCGTTTGTGAACCAAAAGAGTTGTATGTTGATGGAAGAAGATCTATAAATCCTGCAATATATTTTGCAAGTAAACTCCTCACGCCTTTACTAAAAGAAGATTATGACATTATAGATTGTCACGGTTTTTCGTATTTCCCTTGTTTTTCTGCAAAGATTTGTTCTGCATTGAAGAGAATACCATTATTAATTACATGGTGTGAGGTATGGGATGATTACTGGTATGAATATCTGGGTAAAAAAGGCATATTTGGGAAAGTGATTGAGAAAACGACCACGCATTTAACTGATAACATGATTGCGGTTTCAGAAAGAACGAAGAATGATTTAAAACGGATCGGAGTGAAGAACAGTATCAAAATAATCCCAAATGGGATAGATTTTGAAATGATAGAACAGATAAAAGCATCAGACGAAGAATCAGATGTCATATTCGCCGGAAGGTTGATCAAGGAGAAGAATGTGGATGTTCTGATTAAGGCGGTAAAGTTGGTTAAGAAAGAGGTGCCAGAGGTGAAATGTAAGATCATTGGTGAAGGTCCGGAGAAGAGTAAGTTAGAGAAGTTGGCTTATGATTTGGGATTAGAATCTAATATCGAGTTTACTGGATTTTTAGGTGACTATGACGATGTGATTTCATATATGAAGTCATCTAAGGTACTTATGTTGCCTTCGACCAGAGAGGGTTTTGGAATCGCAGCGCTGGAGGCAAATGCGTGTGGCTTGCCGGTTATCACAGTAAATCATAAAATGAATGCGGTATGCGATTTTATAGAACACGATAGAAATGGCTTTATATGTGAACTTTCAGAGAAGGACGCTGCGGATAATATACTCCGGGGGCTGAATGAAGGGGCGGATATGGCGGAGAGCTGTATAGAGACTGCAAGTAGGTATGATTGGGAAAGGATATTTAATTTAACAGAATCCATCTATGAAGAGACAATTACTTAATTGGGAACGTATTACGATAACTACAAGGCTTTGATTTTAGGGTTGAAAGAGAAGGATGCCGGTAAGACTAGTTTTGCACTGGCGTTCAGTTGAGTTAGCGTATATGAGGATGCTGGCGCAGCATGAATATGTGGTCATTATCGGTGTCAAGCCCGGGCAGATGCTGGTATACGAACCTAAGAAGTACCTGGCTGCGGTTCAACTCGTAACACCAACCTATTCGCAGGAAGAGATCAGAACTGCCAGAATTGTGGATTTAATAAAACCATCAAAAGTGGTTAATGTGCCACCGTTCAGGTCAGAGGAGCTATTGCAAGCGTTAAAGGAAAAAATACCGCTGTTATTCTAACTCTTATTTTAGGCTCTTTGGTATCTTACGTGGTACTTAAATATAATTAAAGCAAGTACAGTTAAGGGTACACGCTGCCATAAATGTGGCAGAAAGATTACCAAACCACATGGCCACGACCAGGAGATTACGCTACGCCATTTGTCTATTTTTGGGCAGGAAGGAA
Organism: Candidatus Methanophaga sp. GoMg3.2; assembly: GCA_013180565.1. The sequence goes on from QBUN01000316.1 coordinate 2,468, forward strand.
TACATTCGTATTCGTCCTGCAAGATACCAGTGTACTCATTGCAATGGCAATCCGACTACGACACAGAAATTGCAGTGCTACGAGCCGAGAAGCCCGCACACGACAGCGTATGAAGTGAACGTACTGCGTGAATTAGTGAAGAGCACGGTAAAGGCGTTTTTGGCGAGCATTCCCAAACGACTGAAGAAAACGATTTTGGCAGTGTGTTCAGACCTGTACGAAGGGTATATCAACGCGGCGAAAGAGGTTTTTGGCGCGAACGTCATAATCGTAGTTGACTGTTTTTACATTGCTAAACTGTATAGAAATGGCAAAGTTTAGAAACCGGTTAGTTCTCATTTACTGGGATGTGGACGATAAAGTGGTTTATGAGATACTATAGAGAATGTGTTGAGAATGCGAGGGGGGTACGATTGGGATAATACAGTTAATTTGACTGAATCTTTTTATTTAGACACAATTCAACTGAGGTAGATAAAATATGTGTCAAATTGCAAGCTTGCCACAAAGTAAACTATCGAGGCACAGGATTATTGAAAGCGGCGGATAATATAAACGAAGAAATAAAAGAGAAATAGGGAATGGAATGATAAGAAAAGCGGTGATACCTGCGGCAGGATTGGGGACGAGATTTTTGCCGGCAACGAAAGCACAGCCAAAGGAAATGCTGCCGGTTGTTGATAAGCCAGTTATACAATACGTTGTGGAAGAAGCGATTTCTTCTGGAATAAAAGACATTCTTATTATAACGGGGAAGGGGAAAAGGGCAATAGAAGACCATTTCGGGAAGAGTGAAATAGAAAACGAGTTTTTAGAAGAGATAGATGAAATGATGGATTCTGTAAACCTTCTTTACACAAGACAGAAAGAGCCACGAGGATTGGGGGATGCGGTTTATCATGCAAAAAGTTTCGTAGGAGAAGATGCTTTTGCTCTGCTTTTGGGTGATACTATAACCATTCCAGGATGTACAAAGGAACTAATCAATAAATATGAGGAATTCAAGACGTCTATTATTGCCGTTGAGGAAGTGCCGAAAGAGAAAATAAGCAGTTACGGGATAATAAAGGGAAAAGAGGTAGAAAGGGATATTCACCTCATTGAAGATTTGGTGGAGAAACCCTCTTCAGAAAAAGCGCCATCAAACTTAGGGATTTTGGGTAGATACATCTTGACGCCAGCGATATTTGGTGCAATCGCGCGAACTCCGCCGGGAAAAGGGAACGAGATTCAACTTACGGACGCACTACGCCTCGTAAGAGAAAAGATATACGCATACGTTTACAGGGGAAGAAGACACGACATAGGAAACAAAATTGACTGGATAAAGTCGAATATTGAACTTTCTTTAGCTGATGAGAGGTTTAGCGATGCAGTTGAAAATTTCTTGGATTCAATGATGGAAGATAAAAAAGAAGATGAAGAAGGAAGAGATTGAAGAAATAATAAGAACTCTTGGAGACATAAGCAAAAACATTGAAGACAAGAATGTTTTAGTTACTGGAGGAGCGGGCTTTTTGGGCTCTTGGATTTGCGAAGTCCTTGTTGAGCAGCAAGCGAGAGTGATTTGCCTGGATAATCTTGTCAGTGGATTGAAATCAAATATATCCCCTTTGGTGGACAAAGACAATTTTAAGTTCATCCTGCACGATATAACACAGCCAATTCTTTTTGACGTTCAAATAGACGTAGTGATGCACTTAGCGAGCAGAGCATCTCCTTTTGAGTTTGAAAAGTATCCAATTCAAATTTTAAAAGCGAATACGCTGGGAATATGGGTTGCTTTGGGGATAGCGAAGAAACATAATGCTAAGTTCCTATACACTTCCACCTCTGAGATCTACGGTGATGCAAAGGAAATCCCGACAACTGAGGCGTACAGAGGGAATGTGAATCCCATCGGACCGAGAAGTTGTTATGATGAGGCAAAGCGATGTGGTGAATCTTATGTGATTGCGTATATGATGCAGCATGGTTTGGATACAAGAATAGCACGAATTTTCAATACTTACGGACCGAGGATGAGAGCGGAAGGCGTTTACGGTAGAGTTATTCCACGATTTATTGAGCAAGCATTGAGCAATAAACCCTTTACTATTTTTGGTGCTGGAAGACAAACAAGAAGTTTTTGTTATGTCTCAGACCAGGTAGAGGGTTTGCTGACACTTGCCCTTTCTGAAGGAGCAAAAGGGGAGGTAGTAAATATAGGCGGCAATAAAGAAATAACCATTTTGGAACTTGCAAAATTGATACGGGAATTAACTAACTCCTCTTCAGAAATAGAATTTAATCCTTTACCCAAAGACGATCCCAGAAGGAGGAAGCCAGACATAACAAAATCAAAAAAGCTTTTAAATTGGGAGCCCAAAGTAGAGCTTAAGGAAGGATTGTCAAAGATGATAAAATGGTTTAAGGAAAAAGAAGGGGGATAATAAATGAAGATATTGGTAACAGGCGGAGCAGGATTTATCGGAAGCCATTTGGTGGATGCTCTGGTAGAGAAGGGGCATGAGGTACTTATATACGACAATTTCGAACCGCAAGTGCATAAGACAGAACCCGAATATCTGAACAGAAATGCAGAATTGATCAGAGCAGATGTGCGCGATAAGAATACGCTGAAGAATGCGGTAATGGACACAGAGATAATATTCCATCAAGCAGCGATGGTTGGTGTTGGTCAGAGCATGTATCAAGTGGAGAAATACGTGGACGTGAACACGTTTGCAACGGCAAAACTGCTTGACATCCTTGCAAACGAAGAACACAGCGTTAAAAAGCTTATTGTCGCATCGTCAATGAGCATTTATGGCGAAGGTGCATATCAGTGCGATGGCTGCGGTATGGTATATCCGGCACTGCGTTTAGAGGAACAGTTAATGAACAGACAATGGGAGATGACCTGCCCAAACTGCGGTAAAGTCGTAAAGCCAATGCCAACAGATGAAGCAAAACCACTGCAACCTACTTCTATCTATGCCGTCACAAAGAAAGACCAGGAAGAGATGTGCCTTGCAGTTGGTAGAGCATACGGTATTCCTACTGTTGCACTTCGTTATTTTAATGTCTATGGGTCAAGACAATCATTAAACAATCCTTATACCGGTGTGTGTGCGATTTTTTCATCAAGGATAAAGAATAAAAATACACCGTTGATTTTTGAGGATGGGTTGCAGTCACGTGATTTTGTAAGTGTTCATGACATTGTAGAGGCGAATATTTTGGCGATGGCAAGTCAGAATGCGGATTATGAAGTTTTTAATGTAGGAACAGGAAACACTATAAGTATTCTGGAGATTGCACAGACGCTTGTAAAATTGTACAATGAGAATTTGAATCCTGAGGTAACAAATAAATATAGAGCAGGAGATATAAGACACTGCTTTGCTGACATTGCAAAGATAAAGGATAGATTGGGATACAAGCCAAAAGTAGATTTCGAACCTGGGATGAAGGAACTTGTTGAGTGGGGAGAGAAAGAAGAGGCGGTGGATAAGTTTGAGGTTGCGCATGAAGAACTATTGAGGAGGGGGTTGGTGGAAGATGCACTCTGAGGATAAAAAAACAATTTAATGTGAGGGAACAAAAAAGTGCGTCAAGAACTTTTGCAGTATATAAAAACTCATAAAAGATTACTAAATCCGATAGAACTAACCCGAAGAGTTTTGTTCCGAGGATGTAAATGTGGAGATAACGATGAGGATGAGATTGCCCTCACCCAAGGGCAAATAATAAAAAACTATCTGGGAGCTAATCAAACTTGCAAGTTGCAAATCGGAAGTGGACCAAACGCTTTAGAAGGATGGCTCAATACGGATATCAATCCCACAAATGAGAATGTCTTAAAACTAGATGCTACGGGGACTTTACCCTTTGATGACTGCACTTTTGATTACGTATTTAGCGAGCACCTGATAGAACATTTAGAATATCAAGATGGCATAAAGTTTGTTCGAGAATGCTATCGAGTTCTTAAGCCAAGCGGTAAGATACGTGTTTCGACTCCTGATTTTCGTTTCTTAATTGAACTTTACGCTGAGAAAAAGACTGAACTGCAAGAGCGATACATTGTCTGGGCGGTAGACTCTTTTTTATCGCACAGCGGAATTTATCGGGATACTTTTGTTATCAATAACTTTTTCCGTGACTGGGGTCATAAATTCATCTATGATTACAAAACATTGCGTGATGTACTGGAGAAGTGTGGATTTATTAACATTACACGCTATAATCCGGGAGAAAGCGATGATAAAGTCTTTCAAGGTATTGAAGCCCATGGGCTCGTTATACCTGACGAATTTAATGAGTTAGAGTCAATGGTTCTTGAAGGCGCAAAAAACCATTTACGTGACAAAAACATTTAATCTCATGAAACATTATAAGATGGTAAAAACTGGAAAAAGTATTTGTCTTCCAACAATAGATTTTGAAGGACTTATGGTTGGAGGTATTGGGACTTATTATAACAACTTAGCGAAATTACTTTCGCAAAATGGTTGGCAGGTAGTTGTGTTGTTCCATTCTTATGATGATAAAGATATTAGCAAATTTGCCGAAAAATATTATGAAACTTATAACATACCCATCTATAATGCGAATGAATTATGCAAGGAGTCGGAGAAATCGCTACCTGAAATTTGGAGAGATGCCAATTGGTTCCAAGCACGAAGTCATATTTTTCATGAAGCTCTTCAAGTGCTGATGAAAAAATACGGCTACAACTTTGATCTAATTGAATTTCCTGAATGGGGTGGTGCAGGTTTTATCCCGGTGCAAATGAATAAAAACTTTGGGAGTTATAGAACCTCAAAAATAATAGTTAAACTTCATGGTTCTTCGGAATGGTGTAATGAAGCTAATGTGCAAGAATGGACATCATTTGATGATCTGAAACTTAATTATTTAGAGCGATACGCATTTGAAAACGCAGACATACAAGTCTCGCCGACTCATCATCTATTACAGTGGTGTAGTGAACACGGTTGGAGAGTCGAACCTGATGCATGTATATGTAGATATCCGGTCAGATTAAATTTAAAATATGAACTTTCAAAGAGCTTAACTAAACGTAAGGAAATTATCTTTTTTGGTAGATTCGAGGAGCGGAAAGGCGTAATCGAATTCATTGAGTCTCTACATTATATCAAGTCGATTTTTCCACTTTTTCACAGGGAAAACAATATAACATTTATTGGAACGGAAGACAGATTATCAAAAAGCTATATTAGCGATAAACTCGATGGATATGAATGCAATTTTTTTACATTCACTCGTGATGAAGCGGTTAAGTACCTTGCAGAAAATGCAAGGCTTGTTGTTATTCCCTCTAAGTTAGATAACTTCC
>QBUN01000315.1 GCA_013180565.1 Candidatus Methanophaga sp. GoMg3.2
GCACAGGCTCAGTAGCAACTACGGTAAGTTCTGTCCCTTCAGAAATACCCAAATCAGCCAGGTTTCCTTTTACTTCTGAACCGCCGCCTATCGCCTTTACCGTTACTTCTACTTCTGGTTCGACTTCAGTTAATTGTTTCATTTTTTCTCCACTCTATTACATCTATAAAGTTAGGAATACAAAAAGCATTCCCTAAAAAGATTCGGTTTTGCATAACAAACCTAAAAAAGTTAGGTTTTGAGACGAAAACCGATGATTTTCGTGCTGTCAACTCAATGCGATCAGAAGCTTAAAATACTGCCCTTGTGGAGAATAAGCGATATGTACGCCTGTAAGGGATGCTTTATATGTGTTTGTAATATAATACTGTTCTAATTCTGCCAATATAGATGTGATAACGTATCATTCATCCATCCAATTCACCAATGAAGAGCTGGTCATCGGAAAAAGTGAGAAAAAAATGTTCATCACCTGTTCCTTCTAAGCACCATACAGGCAACTGCTAAAATAGCTGCAATTGTAAATACCACCTCAAATCCCGGCTCTTTCGGTGCTGGTACTGGCGCTGGTTTTTTTACACCCTCAAAAAGTTCCTGGTCGGGTTGCAGTAAAAACTTATCCCTCGTATCTGCCCATTTCGACTTGAATGTCTTCTTTTCCGCTGCCGTTGCTTCTGCTGGTATACTGAACTTCACCTTTTTCCGTAGTTCGAAGTAGCCTTCCGGGAACACTTCCTCTTTCACTGCGACCTCGTAACAGTCCCCAGTTGATTTTCGGCAGATATCAAACCTGAAATTATCTCGAGTATTATCCTTTGATATTTTCTTCAAGTTCGATTGGCTCAGGTCCATTACTTCAGTCCCGTCAGGCAGAATTACCTTATATTCGCCTTCCGTTTTCGTTTCTATCCCCGCCCCTGTCCCCGTAATGTATCGAAAACAATCCTTGGAACCAAGGGTAGCAAGCCTGCTGATTATCTGGATGTCCTCTCTTGCGGGTATCTCCTCGCCCCATAGTTCCGATATTCCTAACTGAGATGCCCTGAATGCACAAGCTCCACATCCACAAATAGCTCCGTGATAGTTCCCTACGTCTTCTATTGATATTTCAAGCAGCGTATCACCGTCATAAATTGAAATGGGCGCTAACTCGTATTCCGGTAGCGGTTTGGCACCCGGCATGTGTGCATCAACGGAAATAATCGCTGTAGATACTGCAAGCAAAATCAACGACACAACCACAACTGTTTTTATTTTATCTATTCTTTTCATTTTTTTTTCTTTACTTACCTCCTCCTATACCTCACTATCACAACGGCTATAATCCCTACAATAATTATCACGAATGATACTGCACCGCCAATAGGAGCCACATCCGTTCCTTTACTTTTCACGTTAGAAAGATAGGTCGTCAGGTCGCTATGCTTGAGTTCTACAGTCTCTCTACTATCTTTCAGTTTTAACGGCTTCTGTTCTGTGATCACCGTTGCCAAGTCGGTAGAATGGATATGAACCTCACTTGAAAAATCTTTGAGCTTTTTCAGCTCCTCCAACATCTCACTCCCTTTTTCCTTTACCTTATCCGCATCATTAATCTTTTCTATCTCGTCTAGATACCCCCCGGTCCTGTATATAGAAGCCATGAGTTTATGCGCCAGGTCATGCAACATCGCTGCCTCCACTTCGCCCTTACCCATCTCTTCTGCTAATGGCACAATCGTGCCGTGTATTAACTCATGCATTTCACTTATAAGCTCTGAAGCTTCCTCGAACTCCTCACGCAGAGTTCCCACCTCTCCTTTATCTCCTGTTTCGGCAAGTCCCGCAACAAGATAGAGCATAGTACCTTCATCTCCCACTTTGCCTATGATGAATTCATCGAGGTGGTGGGCATAATTGTCGTGAAGTTCATTTGATAGCCTCTTTCCTATTGACTCTGTGAGTTTAGATGAGACCTTGCCTTCCATATCACCAAGCCGACTTTCTTCATACCACTTCAGTGTCTCACCTCTTGCCTTTTTGTTCCTTAGCTCGAAGTAGCCTGCCGGAAATATGCCAGGAATTTCTTCCTCTGCTTTCCATACGTATTCCTTGCCACTCCTCATATCGACAAACGTAAATTCAAAGTTCTCTGCTTTTAGGTCATTCTCGCCTGTTCCTTCCAGTGCGTTAATCTCATATTTGCCAGGTTTCTCGCTTATCCATTCCGGTGGTGCATCTCCCACCGATTGACCTATGATAACCTGAATGACCTGCTCAGCAGCGGGAGCTGGCAGTTTACTGATTATTTTTAAGTCGCTTCGCCGCGGTGCTTCACCTTCCCAGAGGTTATCTATGGCATCACCTGCTGCACGATATACAAAATCTGCGGAGAAATCTTTCACCGCTCCTGCTTCTTCTGCTGCTGCTACTTGAACTGGGAGTGCATTTACCAATATCGCCGCTAATATTATCACTACTGCGGTGGCTCTAATTTTTCTCCATCCCTTTTCTTTTTTCATATCCTCACTTGCTCCTTTTTACCACTATCCCAAGTGCTGCAAGCCCGACAACGAGTATTCCAAAGGTTATTGCACCACCTGTGGGAAACGGTTCTTTTTCTTCCTCTTCAGCCTCACTCATTTTCGATAGGTATGCTGTCAGGTCGCTATGTTCGATATTGACTGCTTCTCTACCGTCTTTCAGCTTTAACGGCTTCTGCTCTGTAATCACCGTTGCCAGGTCGGTAGAATGGATGTGAACCTCACTTGAAAATTCTTTGAGCTTCTTCATCTCGTCCAACATCTCACTCCCTTTTTCCTTTACCCTCTCTACGTCATCGGTCTTTTCTATCTCGTCCAGATACCCCCCGGTCCTGTATATAGAAGCCATGAGTTTATGCGCCAGGTCATGCAACATCGCTGCTTCCACTTCGCCCTTACCCATCTCCTCTGCTACTGGCACCATTTCGCCGTGTATCAACTCATGCATTTCACTTATAAGCTCTGAGGCTTCCTCGAACTCCTCACGCAGAGTTTCCACCTCTCCTTTGTCCCCACTTTCAGCAAGTCCCGCAGCAAGATCAAGCATAGTACCTTCATCCCCCACTTTGCCTATGATGAATTCATCGAGGTGGTGGGCATAATTGTCGTGAAGTTCATTCGATAGCCGCTTTCCTATGGATTCTGTAAGTTTAGATGATACTTTCTCTTCCATATCACCAAGCCGACTTTCTTCATACCACGTCAATGTCTCACCTCTTGCCTTTTTGTTCCTTAGCTCGAAGTAGCCTGCCGGGAATATACCAGGGATTTCTTCCTCTGCTTTCCATACGTATTCCTTGCCGCTCCTCACGGCAGCAAAAGCAAATTCAAAGTTCTCTGCCTTCTGGTTTTCCTCGCTCGTTCCTCCAGGTGCTTTAAGCTCGTATTTGCCCGGCTCCATGCTTGTCCATTCTGGTGGTGCTTCTCCCTCCGGCTGACCTATGATAACCTGAATGACCCGCTCAGCAGCCGGAGTTGGTAATTTACTGTTTATCTTTATGTCACTTCGCCGCGGTGCTTGGCCTTCCCACAGGTTATCTATGGCATCGCTTATCGCTCTGTATGCAAAATCCGCAGAAACGTCTATCTCTGCTGCTCCCCCGCCTGCTCCTGCTGCTCCTTCCACGTATTTCGGGCATTCTTCTATCGGCACCCAGCCTTCTGGTATATGCGCCTGCACCGGAAACGCGAATGCACTGAGCAATACCGTTGCCAGTACTATTCCTATTACAGCAGTTTTGAGTTTTCTCCTGCTCTTTTCTCTTTCCATTTAGTTCGTATCACCTCTACTCCACTCTACTCTACTTGTTTACAATCCGCTCTACTCTTCTCTACTTCACTCTCTTTTGCTTTACTCTCCTTCCCCCAAAAAATAAGGGGAAAAAAATTTGTTTGTTTATCATTGTTGTGGTAATCACACACACCCTCACCTCTTCCTTCTGTGCACCAAGTAGGCAACTGCAGAAATACCTGCAATAGCGAAAATAGCTTCGAATCCTGGTGGTGTTGGTGTCGGTGTCGATGCTGCTGCTGGCGCCGCCGCCGCTGGTGCTGCTGCTGCTATTGTATATTCAAGGTCTTCTAAATTGAGCCTCATCGCTTTGCTAGCATCATCGAACGCATGCAGAGCATTGTGTATATCGTCTGCAGCACTTTTGGCTTCCGGTGATGCTATGACATCCGGATCCTCTATAAGTACATGTACCAACTCATGTGGCGCTTTACCTGTAACCGGCAACTCCATTGCAGTTACAAAGTCACCTGCATCTATAGTATCTTGATGTAGTTTTCGCAGTGCTTCGATTTTTCCCACAGTAACCAAAATTTTTGCTGTGTCCTTCTCAGGCGCGGATTTGTACGTATCAAGTTTCGCGATATTGTTTTCCATATAAACAGCGATATGCGCGAGAGCATGGGAACTCAGATGAACTGTCTCCGCCTTAGCTGCCACTTCTTCCGGTATACCTTCGACACCAAGGATCGCGTCCGTCTGCATGTGTATGACCTCAGTGGCGTCTATAAGCTCAGCCATATCTTTGTCAATTCCTTCCACCACTGCTGATATATCTAGCGCCATGACTGGCGCAACACTCGTTAGAGCTAACAACATTGCTATTGCTACCGCAACAATTCCAACCATTCTTTTTGTGTACATCTTTCTTTTTTTCACCTCCTATAATTTTTGTTTTATTTACCTCTTTTTTAGTTGAGGATATTCAGACCAATGTGATTACTTTTTATTTGTGTTTTTTTTGTTTTTTATTGGGGAACTTATATCCTCAATCTCCTGTTGCCGCTTTTATCTCTTTTTGCTCTTCTTCTTTGTCCCAGCTCGTGATGAAGTATATCATCACCAGGGAGAAAGGGAGTAACCATATTGCAGCGGGATATGGGGGTGCATACGATTCCAAGAAACTGTAAAGGCTATATGACCAGGCACCATCTCCCGATAGAGACCCGCAAATCATTTTTAGTATGTCGCATCCTGCAAGTGTCCACAGCATTAGTATACCTATCACCGAAGTCCCAAAACCTTCAACGTCCGAAAAGCGAAATGCACCCCACATTATTAGCAGACCTGCAAGGAAGGCGACTATCCCCCGCCATAGGCACATCCAGTCCATTGCTTCGGGAAAGAGTTTTAGCCAATTAGTAGCCCATGTCCCCGTTAGACCATAGGACGTGGCAAGCTCCCAGCATCCAAACCATAGGATCACAGCACCCAATACGGAAAAATACACCGAACCCCATTTCCATTTGTCCATCTTTTTACATTACACCCCTAGTATAGAAACTATTCCTGTCATCAATCCTCCGAAAACGAAGAAAGAAACTATTAGAACGCCCATGCATTTCAAAAGGTCTATCACGCCACCTTCCTTCAACATCATCAGAAAAGTAGCAAGGCACGGGAAATATATTGTCACGAGTGTTACTGCGACAATCTTCTGCGCCATCGTCATTTGTATCGCACCAATCTGAGCGATTGCAACATCCTTCCTCATGAATGCCATTACCAGAGGTCCCGCGGTCTCTTCCGGCACGCCGAAATAACCGACAAACATCGGTGCTAGCACTGTGCCGAGCCAATCTATCACCCCTATCCAGTAAAGGATGTTTACAACTAAGACACCAGCAAGCACCATCGGAATCGCCACCCCGATGAATTCTTCCACACGGTACCAGACCTTACGAGCTATGTTCCTCCAGATCGGTGCCCGATAAGGCGGCACATCAATAAGCATCTCGGGACTCTTGCCCCGAATAAAAGTATCAAGGGCAAACCCGGCAATGAAAAAACAGATGATGAAGTATAGTAGAAGCGGCCCAAGATACTCTGGCACTATCTGAAGCATTACGCCAAGCTGTGCTCCACAAGGGATAAATACAGCTAAAAGAGCCATCATCATGAATCTCTGCTTCCTGGTCTCTAAGGTTCGTGTCGCTTCTACGCCGGGGATATTACATCCAAGGGAAATAAGCATAGGAACAACAGCAAATCCATGCAGTCCGATTTTATGGAAGACAGTATCTATTAGTGTAACCAATCTCGGCATATACCCCGTATCTTCAAGTATGGTCAAGATTACGTAAAAAGCAATTACAGCAGGAAGAACGATAGCAATTGCAACGTAAAGACCGGTAGTTAAAACACCAAAATATTCAAATGGGTTTGTTGCCGTTGGATCACCAACTAGAATTCCATAGAGCACGCCGCACTCTTCTAAAGTCGCACCCCCGCCTGGGACGGTTAGCACCAGCCAGGGTATAATATACTCCGTAAACAGCGGGTACAAGAGCATCATGAGGAAATTCAAGCCAAAGGTATAAAAGAAGGAGAAGAAACCAAACAGAACTGCTATCGCCAGAGGTATTCCAGTTGAAGGTCTGACAGTCAGCTCCCCTACTACATCTTTCAGTTTTCGCACGTATTTCCCGAACTTAACGGTTCTATCCGTTATCTTGTCTATTAAGTCCCACCGTTCATCACTTGTCACTGTCATTATCTCAGCTTAGCTCACTCGCCCTATAATATCCTCAATAGTGGCTGATGATGCATCTCCTATGCTCGAAACGAGGTCCTTTAGGCCTTCTCCTGTTATCGCTACTGTCGGTACTGTCGGGACTCCTAAAATTGATGCCAATTCGGCCACATCCACTTCTATATTTTTTACCATTGTATCATCCCACATGTTCAATGCAATTACCACAGGATGACCTTTTTCAATAATTTCCAAAGCCAGATAAAGTCCACGCTCTATCTTTGATGCATCAAGCACACATATAACCACAGAATCATTAGATTCATCAAGCATCTTTACCGCTACTTCTTCTGCTTTGTCCTTCGCTTCCAAGGAGAAAGTACCTGGAACGTCTATGAGTTCTACATCTTCGCCTTCCAAGCACATATAACCCTTTGTATAATCAACAGTCGTACCGGGATAATTCGACGCGATGACATTTGCACCCGTGAGGCGATTGAAAAATACACTTTTACCTACATTCGGATTCCCCATCAGCAAAATTCTTTTCATTAATCTCCAACATCCACAATGACTTTATCAGCCAGAGCATAACCCACAGAAGTATTAGCACTGCCTATTTCTATCACTACGGGTCCATTCATAGGTTGCCGAGTCGTCATTCTCACTTTTTTACCTTCCCTGATGCCCATGCCCGCTATTTGTACCCTAAAATCCTCCGCTATCTCCTTCACCGTTCCTTCTTCACCAAAATCCATTTCGCTCAACTTCTTCGCCATTGCTCTCAGACCCTCCTCACTATAACTTTTTGTGCCATTCCACGACCTATGGAAACCGTGTTTCTATCTACCTCTACAGTGACAGGACCGTAGCAGGAAATCATACGAACAATGCTGCCCTCAAATAGACCACGAAGGAGCAACTTCTGGCGAATGCCATGACCGCCTTCAATTGCCATTACTCTCCCCCGTTCTCCGGGATCCAATTGGCTTAAGGGCATCGAGTCACTGTAATTGTCAGTTACAAAAGACATTTTCTCATCCACCATATCGTTGCTCACGCACTCACCGCTCATTTCCTTTTCCTTTTCCTCTTTTTCTATTCCACTCGAACTTTCTCTGCAAGACCTCGTCCAATGGTTACAAGTTGTTCCCCTATTTTAGCAAGCACGTAACTCCCTCTTTTTGGACTTGGAGGTGACGTCTCCTTCCGGACCAATGTTATCTCTTTATCTTCCCCCATTCCGAGCA
>QBUN01000314.1 GCA_013180565.1 Candidatus Methanophaga sp. GoMg3.2
GATCATGGTACTGTCGGAATAAGATTCGCAGGGTTAGAAGATGGGAAAAGGCGAGCTATATCGGTTTTCGAGCTTTCGCGAAAGGCCGCTGCAGAGATGAGCGGCGAGAAGATAATAAGAGCGGTAGAGGCTGGATTAGATCTAGAAGAGATAAAATTGACGGCCCTGACTTATTCTATGGGTGATGACTTTTCCATTATAACTGATATAAAAAAGCTAAAGAATAGAGGGTTAAAAAGTGAAAAAGGTGCTGGTGCAAGGATCGGCGGTGGGACTAAGGTGTTTGATGCGATAAAAGATGCAGGAATACCCACGATAATGATACCGGGCATACATGCAGGTAGCAAAAAAATAGACCCTCGGATGAAGTTCTTTTCTCATTGCGCGAGCCCAGAAAAGGTGGGTGTCGCATATAACATATATAAAAAGGGAAATGAGAACTTCATTTTCTCTGACATCAGCTCTAATACCGTTACGATGGCTGTTGCAAAAGGGATAATAATAGGGGCGATAGATGCATGTATCCTCGCACCTGGCTTGTATCAAGGACCAATTGACCTTCAGCTTTTGAGATTGATTGACGAGGGAGAACTAAGCGCAAACGAAGCGTTCTCGAATGCCGGCATCTTACGTAAGAGCTGGCAGAAAGAAGAGGACGAGGCGTTGTTTTCCGATGCTCTGTCTTTGTTTGTTGCAATGGAGATTTCAACGATGCGCGTTCTCATGCGTGATTACGATGTACCCAACGGTGAAGTTTTCTTGACCGGCTCGGAGGGCGAAAAAGCAGGTATAAAGAAGAGAATAAATCGGCTTTTGGATGTTAAAAGCAAGACATTAACAAGGTACAGTGCTGCTATAGGCTGCGCAGAAATAGCTAAGGACGTTTTCTACGGCGAGAGGGACATATTGGGCATAGAAGTAGAAAAAGGGATTATTTGACCTTCATGCCTTTCCTTTTTATTATAGGTCGAATAGCGCCGCATGCATCACATTTCAGCACCCACACACGATCCATCTTCGTGAAGTGTGTATCGGGCTTCTTACACTCCCAGCACAGCACATACTCATCCAAATAGCGCTGAATTTGATGCTCTACTTCACTTGTGGTGAATCGACCCTGGAAAATTACCCTATCGCCTATTATCTTACCCGCTGTCCCCAGTTCATTCAATAAAAATTTCATTACATGCTCCTGTTCCCGATTTATGTAATTGCAAACAACATCAAAATTGTCGAATATGGTGGTCTTTCCCTCTACAAATACCTTTAGTTGAGGTATAGAGAAACGGGAATCAGTAGTTTTCGTACTTGGCAATTGCTTCAAAGCCCTATCTAAGAATTTGATATATTCATCCATTTTTACTTTTACACCTGCGCGATAGTCGAGTTATACCCTGAGCGAACGCCGAGGAAGGGATTCGAACCCCTGTGTCCCTTGTGGGACACCGGCTCTCAAGGCCGGCGCTTTAGTCCGCTAAGCTACCTCGGCCGCTTCTTTGCTTCACGGCTTTTTCTCCACCCAATTATACGACCTCATCCGCCTTGATCTCCCAAATCCACAGGCCACACAGTATTTTGCATGTATGCCATAAGCAACACGACCACATCTTCTGCACATGATGTGCGACCTCTTCTGCCTTTTGCCCTGTGACGGTGTTCCTTTTACCATGACTCCTTCTCTCCTGCTTCTTCACTTTTACTTTTACTTTTACCCTCATCTTTTTCCGCATCTTTTTTCACTGTTGGTGAGATATAGACTACGTTGTCGCCCCTTACGAGGATTTCACCCATAAGCTCCTTAACAATGGCGTCCCCATTCAATTCTTCTGCATCACTTAACACCAAGTTCATATGCAAGTCATACCCCTCCAGCGTCCCTCTAAACTCTCTGGCCCCTCTAATTCGCACTATAACGGGAGACCTCAGCGATTTGTTTAATATGTCTAACGGCTTAAGCTTTGTCACCATATCCATCATCTGCTCCTTTTTCTTTACTTTTTACTGCGCTACTTGCTACCCGTATCGAGTATTTTATAGTAGTATAGAATAATAGGATAGCATATATCTTTATTTCCCTTTCTTATATTATTAAAGTTCAGGGAGAACAGAAAAAATGGCAAAGTCATTTTATGGATATATAAGCGATACGTGGAAGAGACCAGCAGCATCATATATGCGAGAACTCCGGCTGAAAAGATTAGTGGTATGGCGGAGAGAGCCAGCAGTTATAAGATTAGAACGGCCAACGAGACTTGATAGAGCACGCTCTTTAGGCTATAAAGCGAAACAGGGCATCATCATAGTTAGAGCAAAGGTAAGAAGAGGCGGGCGGAGGAAATCACGACCAAAACACGGTAGGACAACTAAAGGTATGGGCGTACATAAATTGACGCCCGGGAAGAGCTTGCAGCGGATTGCAGAAGAGCGAACTTCAAGAAAATATCCAAACATGGAGGTCCTTAATTCTTACTGGGTGGCGGAGGATGGAAAGAGGAAATGGTATGAAATAATCCTAGTCGAGCCCACTAATCCCGTGATAAAATCTGATAAGTCTCTGAATTGGGTTGCGAATCCCGCGAATACACGAAGGGTTTTTAGAGGGCTGACCTCAGCGGGAAAAAAGGGGAGGGGTTTAGTTCGCTGAACGGAATAAAAGAGGCGCGGTAGATTTACCGCTTCACGGAGGAAAAGCACCTTACTGGTTAGTGAAGCGGATGAAGAACTTAGCTCATGCTATCTTCAAGACGATAGTAGACGAATATGGTGTTAATGGTGCGATAGAGAAATTATCAGATCCGCTCTGGTTTCAATCGCTATCATGTGCACTGGCTTACGACTGGCATAGCAGTGGAACCACAACAGTGGTCTGCGGCGTTTTGAAGTCGGTTATTGACCCGGAGGAGTTTGGTATAGGTGTCGCGGGAGGAAAAGGAAAAGCATCGCGGAATACCTTATCGGACATAGATGCAATGGGCGAGAAGCTAAAGCTCAGCGATCGTAAGATAGAAGAGTTGAAATACGCAAGTCGAATATCAGCAAAGGTGGATAATGCATGTATACAAGATGGTTATCAGCTCTATCATCATTCGATGTTCGTCACAGAGAAAGGAGAATGGGCGGTGATCCAGCAAGGGATGAACTCCGGCAACCGGTATGCCCGGCGATACCATTGGCTCTCATCCGCAGTAAAGAGGTATGATGAAGAGCCACACCAGGGCATAGTAGGTTTTTTGCAGGACCATGTGCTCGACCTGACTTCAAAAGAGAGCGGGGGATGTAGAGATACAACAGTAGAGCTTGCAAATACCAAACCTAACGAGTTAGAGCGGGCATATAAAGAGCTTGAGGGCAGCATGAATAGTATAAAAATGATACAGCGCGGTCAGAAGACTCTTTCTGAGTTTGATGGAGTATCAAAAGAGGCAAATAGATGCAAAAACGTAGAAGACGTTATTTACCGGTTACCGAGAAGAGTGAACTGGGATGCACTTCGTGTAGCATATGACAAGCAGCCGGCAAATTATGAGCAGTTCCTGTGCATAAAAGGTATAGGACCTGCGACAGTGCGTGCATTAGCGCTTATTGCCGAGTTGATATATGGTGAGGAGCCAAGTTGGCAGGACCCTGTTAAATTCTCGTTCGCATTTGGCGGTAAAGATGGTGTGCCATATCCAGTGGATAAGAAGACGATGGACGAAACCACGGAGATATTGAGCAATGCGCTTACGGAAGCGAATTGTATCAGGAAGGGTTGAATTGTATATCTATACTTAAGAACCACAAGATTACACAGATTCTCACAAGTTTTGAAGGCAATAGAGAAAAGTATTTGAATGTATCATAGCTAATCTTAAAAAACCACGAGAATTCACAAGATATTGTGCATTTACAGTACACAAATACTATAAAGACGTAAATGCAATAAGTGCACTATGATGAAATTTTCGCCAGCATCAGAAAGTCAGATTACGAGAGCGATAGTAACGGAATACACAAAAGAATTTGCGGACTGCGTGAAGACAGACGTAATAATAGTAGGTGGTGGCCCATCGGGATTAATAGCCGGGAAGGAGCTGGCAGCCCGCGGTGTAAAGGTATTGATTATAGAGCGGAACAACTATTTGGGCGGTGGGTTCTGGCTGGGCGGGTTTTTAATGAATAAGCTCACGGTTAGATCACCGGCACAAAGCGTCTTAGCTGAACTTGGGGTGCCACATAAGGAATATAGTAAAGGGTTATACGTTGCAGATGCGCCACAAGCATGCTCGAAATTAATTGCGGCAACATGCGATGCCGGTGCGAAGATATTGAATATGGTGGCTCTGGATGACGTGGTTCTGCATAACGATAAAGTGAGCGGGGTAGTGATAAATTGGGCTGCTGTTGCGGCTCTGCCACGAGAAGTAGCTTGTGTTGATCCGATTTCATTGGAATCTGAGCTTGTTATTGATGCAACCGGTCACGATGCGTCAGTCGTGAAGAAGTTGGAGGAACGAGGTCTGCTTAAGATAAAGGGGCAGGGTGCAATGTGGGTTGACAGGTCTGAAGAGCTCGTAGTAGAGCACACATCCGAATTTTATCCCGGACTGATAGTGACAGGCATGGCGGTTTCCGCTGCATACGGGCTTCCGAGGATGGGTCCTACATTTGGAGCTATGTTGATGTCGGGAAAGAAAGCGGCGGAAGTAGCAGTTGAGAAACTCGAGCTATAATCTCGTTCATAAGCAAATAATAGCTCACTTATAATCATAGAAACCCTTCCCTGCTTTTTGTCCTGTCCATCCTGCTCTTACCATCTGCGCCATAAGGACAGCGGGTTTGAACCGCTCAAAGCCCGTCTCGTTATATATTGTATTGAGCACTGCAACCACAATGTCTATCCCGATCAAGTCCAAAAGTTGAAAAGGGCCAAGAGGCCAGTTGAAAGAGAGTTTTTGTATCTTATCTATATCCTCTACGGACGCGAGCCCGCTTTCACGCATCTTTACCGCCTCATTCAGAATGAGACACATCATTCGGCTTGTGACGAAACCAGGAGAATCATTCACAACCACTGTCTCTTTACCCAGCGAATGGACGAACTCCAGCGTGCTATTTAGCGTATCTTCTGAAGTCCGCAAGGATTTTATTATCTCCACACCACGCATCTGAGGCACGGGATTCATGAAATGGACACCAATTACCTTATCGGGTCTCTTTGTTGCCGCCGCTAAAGCAGTAATAGGAAATGTAGATGTATTACTCCCAAGGATGGTATGCTCCGGACAGATAAGACCAAATATCCGAAATAGCTCCTTCTTCAGTTCTAAATCTTCAGATACTGCTTCTATCACGAAATCCGCGTGCTTTGCTCCCTCTTCTAAATACATAGTCGCATTTGCACGTATAGAATCCAGAAGTCTATCTACCTCCGCTTGCTCCATACGCTCCTTCTTTACAAGTCTCGAAAGGTCCTTTTTTATCATTCCAAGCCCTTTTTCAAATGTTTCTTCTGTCTTGTATACTGCGGACACATCGTAACCCGCTTGTGCACATGTCTGCACTATTCCACTCCCCATTATACCAACACCTACAACACAAACTTTCTTTTTGCTCATGGCACTTACATTATCCTTTCCTATTACTATAAAAATTTATCCTACAACTTTAAAAACCGGGCATGTGTGCGCACCGCCAGAGTACTTATCGCCTTTATAGGTATATGCACCACTCAGTTTCACATGCTTGCCGATTAGTTCTGGTGTGGCACGTTCAGCATCATAATCGAGCCGCCCCATAACACACGGTCCCTCTTTTGTCTCCACTATGCAGGGGATATAAGGGACATCTGCTTCAAATCCTTCTGGTGGCACGCGGATTACCGTAAACGTCGTCAACTCACCTTCGCCACACAACTCCGTTCTTTCAAGGCTCCGACTACTGCACCATTGGCAAACGTGCATAGGATGGCAAGTTATTTTACCGCACGATGCACATTTCAGCCCCACTAATCGCCCTTCTTTCAGGCCCGCTTCATAATCCTTATAGGTTAAAACGGTATATACCGTAGATAACTCCTTTTCTATCTCCTCTTGCGCAATTCCCGCCATTTTTTTATCTCCTTTATTATTTCTTTCCCTTCGACCTTCCAAGTATAATATGACATAATGTCCCGAAGTCACCACCAAGTGTATCGGTCATGCCATACTCAGGAACAGGGTCAATTTGATTCCCTTTTGCTGCTTCGCCCCGCATCTGCTTAATGATCCAGTAAATCTGAGACGCCCCGGTTGCGCCTATCGGATGCCCTTTGCCTATTAATCCGCCGGACATGTTAACGGGTATTTCACCGCCCAGCTCCGTTTGCCCTTCTTCAACCGCATCTGCCGCTTCGCCCCAACCAAAAAAGCCCATACACTCAAGTGCGATCAGTTCAGCAATAGTAAAGCAATCGTGAACTTCTACGAGGTCTATATCTTTTGGTGTGAGTCCTGCTTGTTTAAATGCCGTCTTCGCAGAACTTATCCGTGAAATGGGCTTTGTTAGGTCTTCCATCTTGGATAACGGACCACCTGAGCCCTGTCCGGTACCCAAGATATAAACAGGCTCATCAGTATATTTCCGCGCTTCCTCGGCGGCGCAGAGCACAAGTGCTGATGCACCATCGGAGAAGGGACAGCAATCCAGAAGCGACAGCGGGTCAGCTACCATCTTCGAGTCTATTACTTCTTCTAGCTTCAAAGCGCCTAACTTCTTATAGAACTGCGCCAACGGGTTTAAAGCGCCATGCTTGTGATTCTTTATAGAAACGTGCGCCATTTTCTCTCGCAGTTTCTCTAATGGTATGTCATAATTCTTGGCATACCGCATTGCCGCCATTGCGAACACCGCCGGGAACGTGAGTCCCACAGGCCCTTCTGTTGGCGCGTGACATGCCATCGCGAAAGTCCGCGTTGCAAATAACGTACCCATTGTCAGTGCTTTCTCCATGCCGCCCGCAATCACCATATCATATTCCCCGGAACCGACCCACATGGCGGCATCTCGTATCGCAATTGATGCGGATGCACATGCACCTTCATATCGCGTTGCGGGTATAGGCCCTAAGTTGAGGTCCGCGGCAGAAAATGCCGCAGACATTACCTGTCCTTCCTCAAAGCCTGCGAGTGCAGCGCCCTGAAATAGAGCTTCTATGTCCTTTAATTCCACTCCTGCATCGTCAATTGCTTGCAATACCGACTCAGAGAACAATTCCAGTGACGCTTTCGATGCGCGCCCAAACTTAGTATGTCCAATTCCTATTATCGCTACATCCCTCATTCTTTTGTGCCCCTCTTTTGTTTAAACTGTGAACATCTATAAAAAACCTTCCTTTCAAAAACTTTTAAAAGCGTTACAAAAAGGAATAATCTTTACTTCTATGTATTCACCCCTCGCATATGCTTCCTCGCTCTCTTTGACCTCTGCTATAAATTATAAACTCATCAGAGAACTTCTCTCCAAATTCCATATTTACCAATCGCTCGCATTTTATCAGATATTCATATCTCTTCCGGGGGATACATAGGGTTTCCATCCTTCTTCTCCTCCTTCAAATTTAAATATCCGGTTCGCCATTTCAACCACTACGTTGGTAGTGCGTGTATAAATATCTTTGATAAGACTAAATAAAACAAAACAGAAAAGTATTTGTACTCATTCACCTTTAGAACCGGACATTATGAGTTTTATAGGCTACCATATCACGTATCTATAATAGATCGCAATCT
>QBUN01000313.1 GCA_013180565.1 Candidatus Methanophaga sp. GoMg3.2
CTTCTGTTTAGCGTTTCTATGTCCTCTACTACCTGCTCTATTTCAAAATTGACACTGACTTTACCGCTTAACAATCCGTAAAACATGAATGCGTCATCTGCATCTGGTGTATGTGCTATGATCATGGTTCATTAGTATTTTGCGGTGAGAAGTATAAAAAGGTTATGTGATTGCTCAAAATCTTGTAGCATCATCACAAAATCTCATACCTCGTATTCCTTTGTGCCACGGGCCTGCCAACCGATTCTACCGCTTTTATTATCTCCTCAACCTTCGCCGGTTTATGCTCCTTCCCCGCTGCGGTTACAACATTCTCCTCCAGTATCGTCCCCCCGAAGTCGTTCGCGCCAAAAAACAGTGCTAGCTTGCCCACATCAAAATCCTGCGTGAGCCATGACGCCTGCACATTCCTTATAGAATGCAAAACAATACGTGAAATCGCTAACACCTGCAAATATCGCGTTACCGATACGGGCACCTTTATAATCTCATACAGTTCAGTATTCTTCGGCTGAAACGTCCATGGTATAAAAGCAGTAAACCCCTTCGTTTTATTCTGCAAATCGCGTATCCTGAAAAGATGCTCCACGATCTCTTCGTTTGTTTCAATATGCCCAAACATCATAGTTGCCGTTGTCTTCATACCTATGCTGTGTGCAATCTCCATCACTTCAATCCAGTCATCCGCACCGACCTTATTCGGGCTGATGACCTTCCGAACCCTATCAGATAGGATCTCAGCACCTCCGCCAGGCAATGAATCAAGTCCCGCCTCTCGTAACCGTTCAAGTGTTTCTCTTATGCCTATACCTTCGTTCCGCGCAGTGAAATATATCTCCGAAGGCGAGAGGCTGTGCAGTTGTACCTCCGGGGATTCTCGCTTTATCGTCGAAATCAAGTCTTCATACCATTCAATGCTGATCTCAGGGTTATGTCCACCTTGGATGAGTATTTGCGTCCCACCAACATCAACTGTTTCTTCAACTTTCTTTAGTATCTCTTCCTTACTCAGGACATAGCTCTCTTCGCTATTTTTCGCATAAAACGCGCAGAATTTGCAGCGTGATACGCATCGGTTTGTATAGCTTATGTTTCTATCAATAACGAATGTCACAAGCTCGCCACATCTCCTTCTCCTTACTTCATCTGCGATTCTGCCAATAACAGGCAAAGGCATGCCGAACAGGTGTTGTGCCTCTTCAAAACTCAAATCTACTCCTTCCAGATTCTTTTCCACATACTCCTTCCATTCAGAGTAATCGGTATTCATGACACTTCTCCTCAAACAGTTCAAGCCCTCTCTTTTCTCTCGCGCCCATCTGGAACGTAAGCGATCTGAAATACCGTGCGAGAAATTCTACGGGTATTCCAAATTTCTTCTCTGCTGCCGATACAATCAGATCAACATTCTTCTTCCCCCACACGACCGATTCCATCACTTTCCTGTTTATTTCACTCATATCCTCCTCTTTACGCGAAACGGAAATCCCAAACACCATTGGATAGCCAGTTAATTCATGCCATTCCTCGCCCAAATCCATAACCACTTCATGTGTCATCCTCGCCTTGATAGCGTCATCACCAATAACAAGTGCATGATTGCAACGCTTAAGTAATTCGCTTGCTTTACCCTCATTCAGCGGGACAATCCTGTTTTTCAGCCCCTTCTCATGCAAAATGATTTTAAGTAGGTTGAGCGATGTCACTGTTTGATTTGTTACGGCAATAGACTCATTATCGCCATTAAGCATTTTCCCATTCGAAACGAGAATGACACTCAAAACGCTATTCTTCGAGGCGACACAGAAATCATAGCTCTTCAATTTAGCCATATTCTTTATATAATAGAACGAAGGAACGGGTGCGAAATCTATTCCCCCTTTTTCAAACATCTCGGCAAGCTGCTTTGGCAATGCTTCTATTACCTGCATCCCATTCTGCTCAAGCTGGTAATAGGGTAAGTAGTTATTCACGAACCCGAATTTGCCTATTTTTACACTCATTGATACACCCTCAAGATATTGTAAAATGTGTCTCTTTCCGCGGGTACTTTATGCACGCCCTTCACAAATCCTATAATCGTATCCCTATGAAGCATAAGTGGCGTTTTAGCACCAGCCGCATGTGTAACCCGCTCCTCCATAAGCGTTCCATCCAAATCGTTCGCACCATAATTTAAAGCGACTTGCGCAAGCTTCTCGCCAAGTGCAACCCAGTAAGCCCTTATACTCCTAAAATTACGTAGTACTATTCTTGAAACCGCGATCGTTTTGAGAATATCAATAGGGTTTGTTTTCTCTTTGACTAATCCGGCCGCTGCGAGTTCGGTGTTTTCCGGATAGAAAAGAAGTGGTATGAAGGAAACGAACCCACCTGTTTTCTCCTGCAACTGCCATAGTTTGTAGAGATGAATAGCCCTGTGTTTCGCCGTTTCTATATGCCCAAAGAGCATTGTGGCATTGCTTTTTATTCCTTTGCTATGGGCTATCGCCATTATCCGAAGCCATTCGTCCGCTTTGAGCTTCTTCGGACAGATAACTGCGCGTATCGCATCATCGAGGATCTCCGCGCCACCGCCTGGCATTGCTTGCAGTCCTGCGTCCTGCAACCTTGAGAGCACTTCCTCTACCCTCATTCTCCCGACCTGCGAAAGGAAGTGTATTTCTGTTGCGGTCAATGCTTTGATGATAACGTGTGGAAACTTACTCTTTATCAGCCCGAAAATTGCCTCAAAGTATTCTATGCTCATTTCCGGATTGAGTGCACCGACAATATGGAGCTCAGTAGCCCCCATTTTTACCGCTTCTGCAACCTTCTCAAGCACCTCCTCAACGCGCATGAAATACGCATCATTATCTCCAACATCGCGGTAGAAAGCGCAGAGCGGACATCGCGAAACGCATATATTCGTATAGTTTATATGTCTATTAACAACGAACGTTACAGTGTTTCCATTCCGCCGATTGATAGAATCTGCAACTTCTCCAAGCTCATGGAGGTTCCGTTCAAAAAGTTCTTCAATATTTTTCGGCGTCCATTCCACCATTTCTGTGTTGCACTAATATTTGATAGTATACTTATGGTCTTTTATTCGAGCATATAATCATATTCTTTTATGTACATATTCGATGGTGAATATAACATATCGCGTGGCGTTCCGAGCAGGGAACATGTTCAATAAGGGGCAAGAAAAATCGGTGCATAATTAAAAAATCTGTACTAAACCTTTTATAATGAAAATACCCGTGAGTGCAACGAATATAAAGAGCATCCCTATACCTCCATTCTTGCATATAGCGCCCACGCCTCCCTTGTCCATCCATTCTCCCTTAATCATTGGGATTAAACTCTTGAGCAGGAAGTAAGTAGGTAACAGGAGCAGCAGAGCTTCCACTCTGTCAATGATAAATATAACAGGAATAAACAGGATTAAAGAGCTTATTGTCAGTAAGATGTAAACATGCGCCATCTTCACCTTACCAAATATAACCCCCGGATTTCTCCTGTTTACTGCCAAAAATACGCTTCACGCCACACAATCTC
Organism: Candidatus Methanophaga sp. GoMg3.2; assembly: GCA_013180565.1. The sequence goes on from QBUN01000313.1 coordinate 3,544, forward strand.
TATCTACTACTTTTGCACTAGCTTCCCCTTTTATTTGCGTTATAACTTCCATCAGTTCGTCCATCTTCGCTGTACTACCTTCAGCGCAGATAACGACACTGCCTTCACCGCCATCCACACCGCCTGCACCTATCGGAAATGCCGTATCCGCACCTAATATCTTCAGTGCTTCAACCTCTGTGATTACCGTACCATGCACGGGCATCAAGCCCACTGGCTTACCCACCGATTTGTAAAATCTACCCTGCCCCACTCGTTTCGCAGCTTCGGTAATATAATAGGGTATTGTTTTTTCGATACCAACAGGAATGATAAAATTCACACCTCTTGCCATAACAATACCAACCGCGGCCCCTATCGTGCCACCGGCGGCATGTGCCATGAATATCCCTGCGGTCTTAGTAGCATCCAATGCATTTGCACCCTTTATAAACACATCTTCCGGTGATAACTCCTCAATAGCCTTCTCTATGTCTTCATCACTTATTTTCCCGTCAGTTATAAGCACCTCTTTTTCTCTATCCGCTTTTGGTACTATACAAGCACCTTCAGAAGTTATGACTCCTGCTGCGTATCTCTGTCTATCTATTCCCCTTTCCGAGCCAGGCAATGCATTCAAAATCTCCTCGGCCACATAAGCGTTTGTGGTCCCCAGTGTTATTATAATGGTACCATGCTTCAACGCTAGTTGCACTTCTTCCATATTCGTTACGCCCTTTGCAATCAATCGCTTTGACTCTGAGGGCGTAAGCGTTATCAATATTTTTCCCGTTGCCATAATAATCTTTTTAGCCCTTATGGCTTGGATGATACTTCTTTATTATCTGCTCGTCAATCCTTTTGAGTTCTCCTTCAGGCAGCGTTGCCATCAAATCCCAACCAAGGTCTAACGTCTCTTCTATACTTCTATCCTCATTTTTGCCTTGTGTAACAAACCGCTTTTCAAATTCATCGGCAAATTCCAGATATTTCCTATCCCTACTCGTCAGCGCTTCCTCGCCTACTACCGCAACCAAATCACGCATGTCCCGCCCTTCTGCATAACCCGCATAAAGCTGATTGGATACACCCGAATGGTCCTCCCTCGTCCTTTCTGGTCCTATACCTTCGTTCATTAATCTCGAGAGCGAAGGTAAAACGTCCACCGGTGGGAATATACCCCTCCTATGTAGATCTCGAGAAAGCACGAACTGTCCCTCCGTAATATATCCCGTAAGGTCCGGTATAGGATGCGTTATGTCATCATCCGGCATACTCAGTATAGGTATTTGTGTGATCGTACCATTTCGCCCTTTTATTCTGCCTGCACGCTCGTAATTCATTGAGAGGTCAGTGTACATGTATCCGGGATAACCTCTTCTTCCAGGGACTTCTTCTCGTGCCGCTGCTATTTCTCGTAGCGCCTCACAGTAGTTTGTCATATCCGTGAGAATAACGAGGATGTGCATATCATATTCGTATGCGAGGAACTCAGCAGTTGTCAATGCCATTCTCGGCGTTATCACTCGCTCGATCGCAGGATCATCAGCCAGATTGAGGAAGGCTACTATACGCTCGATTGCACCGGTGCGTTCGAAATCGTGCATGAAGAATGAAGCTTCCTCATGGGTGATGCCCATTGCGGCAAACACAACGGAGAACGGCTCCCCTGAGGCTAATACCTTCGCCTGTCTCGCTATTTGTGCAGCAAGAGCATTGTGCGGCATACCGGCACCGGAGAATATCGGTAACTTCTGCCCCCTTACCAGTGTGTTCATCCCGTCAATAGTGGAAATGCCAGTTTGAATGAATTCACGAGGATAATCCCGTGCCGTGGGGTTTATCGCCTCGCCAGTAATAGAAAGCCTATCTTCTGGTATCACCTCAGGCCCACCATCAATGGGTCTGCCCAGACCATCAAAAAAGCGACCCACCATATCTTGCGCAACACTTACCCGCATTATATCGCCGGTGAACCTCACCCTTGTCTTTGCCGTATCTATTCCCGAAGTGCCCTCGAAGACCTGAATCACAGCGAGTCCTTTTCTCGCTTCTAACACCTGCCCCATCTTCTCTTCGCCACTCGGTGTAACTATCTTTACAACCTCGCCATACGCAACACCCTCTACGCCTTCTACCACAATTAAAGGACCTGCTGCCTCTCTTATTGTTGTATATTCACGTGCCGATATATCTACCGCCATTTCTTTTCACCCCTTTTATTATGTTGATTCCGCCTCCTTCCTCTTTAATGCTTCGAATTCATCTTTCATCTCTTTCACCATCTTATCATATTGCTTCTCAAACTCTTCACTTGGCACATACTTCATCCTCGCCATGGCATCTTTTATCACCATAGCCTCGATTTTCCCTATACTTACACCATAATCTATCACTTCACCTGCAAGGTCATACCATTGCAGAAGGATTCTTGCCATCAGATACTGCTTCTCCAAAGAGCAGTAGGAGTCCACGTCATGGTAAGCGTTCTGTTGCAAGAAATCCTCACGTATCATACGAGCTACTTCTAAGGTACCTCGTTCACGTGCCGGAAGTGCATCCGCGCCAACAAGCTGGACTATCTCTTGCAGCTCCGCCTCCTTCTGCAATATTGACATCATCTCGTCCCTCTGCTCTGTGAAGTCAGGAGTAGCAGGTTTGTTAAACCATTCTGTGAGCTGACCTAAGTAAAGGGAATAGCTACGGAGCCAGCTTATAGCCGGAAAATGCCTTCTATCTGCTAAAGTGGAATCGAGAGCCCAGAAAACACCGGCTACTCGCAGTGTATTCTGAGTTACGGGCTCTGAGAAATCGCCACCCGGGGGTGATACAGCCCCCACTACGGAGACAGAGCCTATTCTTTCTTCCGAATCTGAGCATAACGCTTTTACTCTACCTGCACGTTCATAGAAATCGGATAATCTCGTGGCTAAATACGCCGGATAACCTTCCTCGCCCGGCATCTCTTCCAACCGGCCTGAAATCTCTCGCAGTGCTTCCGCCCATCTTGATGTTGAATCCGCCTGTATCGCCGTGTCATAACCCATATCACGGTAATACTCAGCGAGTGTGATACCGGTATAAATAGACGCTTCTCGTGCGGCAACTGGCATATTAGATGTGTTTGCAATAAGCGTAGATCGCTCCATCAAATTTTCACCGCTGTAAGGGTCAATAAGTTTAGGGAAATCCTCCAAAACCTCTGTCATCTCGTTCCCTCGCTCGCCACAACCGATATACACAATAACCTGTGCATCTGCCCATCTCGCCACCTGGTGCTGCATCACTGTCTTTCCCGTCCCGAACCCACCGGGGATAGTAGCAGTTCCGCCTTTCGCAAGCGGGAAGAAGGTGTCATTAATGCGCTGCCCCGTAAGCAAAGGCACTTCGAGGTCTAATTTATCTTTATATGGTCTTCCCTTTCTCACCGGCCATTTCTGCATCATCGTCAATTCCTGATCTTCACCATCTGTTTGTAGCCTTGCTATACAGTCATCAACAGAGAATTTACCCGCTTTTAGCTCTAAGATTTTACCGCTTAGCCCGGGCGGGACAAGGATTTTATGCGTTATTACTTTCGTTTCTTGAACCGTGCCTAAAAAATCCCCACCCACTACCTGTTTGCCTTCCTCCGCGGTAGGTGTGAACTCCCATTTCGTTGTCCGATCCAGAGCATCCACATAGACACCCCGTTTTATGTAATCCCCCACTTTCTTGCCTATCGCTTTTAAAGGTCTCTGTACGCCATCATAGAAATTCTTCAAAATCCCGGGTCCCAACTCAACAGTTAAGGGCGCTTTTGTCCTTATCACTGGTTCACCCGGCTTCAAACCCGTGGTATCTTCATATACCTGAACATATGCTTGGGCTCCATCCAGTCTTATCGTTTCGCCCATCAATCCCTCGTCCCCTATCTTTACCACTTCATACATCTCGCATCCGCGCATATTATCTGCAACAACCAACGGACCTGCGATTTTTGTTATTGTACCTTCTTCCCCCATCTTTTCTCCTCCGCTACATCAAATATCTTAATTATCTTATCCCCTCATTAAACTAATGTTTAGTTTAGTTTAGGTGCAAAAGTACCAAAATATAATTTAAGAGTTGTGAAATCAAATTATTTGTATTAAGCAACACAAGTTCATACACTAAGGTATTTATATATACAATACAATCCATATA